>NC_008537.1 GCF_000196235.1 Arthrobacter sp. FB24
TGGAGGGCCACTCCCGTGTCAGCGTGCGACCCCTCCGTTGAAAGGAACCCTTTGGCTGCGACCCCTCAGGAGCCCGGGAAACCGGTCATTCCAAGGGCACTGGCCTTTGCGCTCCGGCAGCTGCGCCGCGCGCCGGCCACACTTGGCTGGATTTTCATCTTTTGGGCCGCCGGAGCTGTGTCGTCCAGTCTCATCGACGGCCCGTCCGGGACCCTGCGACCGAACGTGGCCGCGGCGGCACACTCTGTGCCCGGCCACTGGTGGGCGCTGCCCGCCTCAGGTTTCTGGGCGCATAACCTGACCGGGTACCTGCTCGGAAGTGCCCTGATCCTGGTGGTGGGGCTGGCCCTGGAACCACGGATGGGCAGTGCGCGGTTCGCTACAGCCGCCCTCGGCTCCCAGATCCTGGGAATCGCCGCCGCTCTTGGCTTCCTGGCCGCCGCGCACCAGGTGATGGGTGCCTGGACACGCGAAATGAGCGGGCACCTCTTCATCGGCCCCAGTGCACTCATCACCGGGGCACTGATGGCCGGCACGGCGGGGATGCCAACGCTCTGGCGGCGGCGGATCCGCCTGGCCGTCTTCGCCCTGCTGATTCTGCTGGCCCTCTATACAGGCGGGTTCGCGGATTTGGTCCGGCTCGGAGCCGCCGTTGCCGGCGCCCTCCTCGGCCCGGTCCTGCATGGCAGGGCACCCCGGTTCGGCCGTCCCGTCACCTCCCGGCACGAAGGCCGGGTCCTGGTCGCCCTGCTGGTGGCCGTTTCCGCCGTCGGACCTGTCGTCGCCGGCCTGGCCCCGCACGCCGCCGGGCCCCTCTCGGTGTTGCGGTTCCTGTTTACGAACATCCAGCCCGTAGACCCGCAGACACTCCAAAGCCTCTGCACAGACCCTGGACAGGCCAAGGAATGCGCGAGGGCGCAGCTGCAGCTGCGCGCCGGTGCCGGTGGGATCTTCATGGCCGTCCTCCCGTCGATTTTGCTGCTGCTGCTCTCCGACGGGCTGCGGCGGGGACGCCGCTTCGCCTGGGCCGGCGCCGTGCTGATCGAGCTGGCATTGTCCGTTCTGGCAGGAATCACCATTGCCGCAGCGTTGTCCCCGGCGCCCCCAAACACCGCTGCCGGCGAAGCGGCCGGCCCTATCGAGGTCCCCGGCTACACGCACCCGCTGGCCCTGATACTGCCGCTGCTGCTGCCGGTGGCACTGACGCTGGTGCTGCTGCTGACCCGCAAATTGTTCCCCCTCACCGCCCCGGCAGGAACCTACCAGCGCCTCGCGGTCAGCGCCGGGAAAACAGCCGCCGCCCTGGCCTCGGTCTACCTGCTCGCCGGCATCCTCCTGGCCCCCGGCTTCACGCCCGTTCCGGCGCCGCTTGACCTGCTGGCCGATATTCCCGACAGGTTCCTGCCGCTGGGATACCTGCTCGATCTCTCCCCGGCGTTCTTCCCCCAAAGCACCCCCGCGGTCATCCTCTATGAAGGCACCGGCACCGTATTCTGGGCCGTCACCGCCGTCCTGATTCTCAAAACATTCCAGCACCCGGTCCCGGCCCAGCACGCCGCTGGGACCGCCCGGGCCCGGGAAATTCTGAAAACAGGGCAGGGCAGCACCCTGTCGTGGATGACAACCTGGCCGGGGAACACCTACTGGTTCTCCGCCACCGGAGAAAGCTTTATCGCCTACCGGACCATCGCCGGGATTGCCCTGACCCTTGGAGGCCCGGTCGGCCCCGGACACCAGGGAAAGTCCTCTTTGGCGGAGTTCACAGCATTCTGCACCGGTCACGGCTGGACCCCGTGCTTCTACTCCGTACCCCAACACCTGCGCGACCACGCAGCTTCTCTTGGCTGGGGATCCGTGCAGGTAGCCCAGGAAACCATTCTGGAACTGGACACGCTGTCCTTCAAAGGAAAAAAATTCCAGGACATCCGCACGGCCCTGAACAACGCGGCCAAAAACGGGATCCGCGCCGAATGGACCACCTACCATGACGCACCCCTCACCGTGTCCGCCCAGATCCAGGAAATCTCCGAAGAATGGGTAGCCGATAAAAAAGTCCCGGAAATGGGCTTCACCCTCGGCGGCCTGGACGAACTCAACGACCCCAACGTCCGCCTGCTGCTCGCCATCGACGACACCCACCAAATCCACGCCGTTACTTCCTGGCTGCCCGTCTACCGCAACGGCGCTATCGAAGGCTGGACCCTGGACTTTATGCGGCGCCGCAGCACAGGGTTCCGTGCCGGCATCGAATTCCTCATCGCCTCCGCAGCCCTGGACCTCCAAGCCGAGGGCTGCCGCTATATCAGTCTCTCCGGAGCACCGCTGGCCCGGCTGAGCGGAACCACACCATCCACCGTGGAAACCCCCGAAACGGGAGGAACCGGCGGCCTCGACCGCTTCCTAGGCCGGCTCGGCGCGGCCCTGGAACCTGTCTACGGGTTCAGGTCCCTGCTGGCATTCAAAGCAAAATTCCAGCCCCGCTACGAACCCCTGTACATGCTCTACCCTGACGCGGCCGCCCTTCCGGCCATCGGCAACGCCATCACCCGCGCATACCTCCCCGCCATCAAACTCCGCGAAACCCTGACGCTGGCCCGCCATGTCCTCGGACGCGCCAAATACAAAAAACTTCCCATCAAACACGCCCGACAGACCGGCCACCAGTCACCCTCCCGAAACCCCGGTGAGGCGCAAACGGTGAAACCTCACGCCGCGACACCGCCGCGGCCGTAACAACCGGTGCCCCCTCCGCCGGCCCAGGACGGCGAACGCGGCCGCAAACGAAGGACCCCCTTCACCTCCCCTTTGCGGAGCGGCGTTTCCTAGGGACCGGAACGGTAAACGTCGGTCCCGAAGGTGTTGACCCCCGGTTCGCCGGCGCCCGCGAGACGGGGCAGGGCGAAGATGTCTTCCATGGTGGCCAGCAGGCTGTAATGGTTGTAGGGGCGGTCCGAGCTGCTGCCCGGGGCGGTGAACGGGGAGAGCACCAGGGCGCCGACCTTTCCTCCGGTCGTGCCGCCGGTGACGCCCGTCGAGGGGCCGACGGCCCCGCCGTCGGCCTCGTCAAAGGTGATCACGAGCATGCCGTCCTGCTGGTAGGCGGGGGAGGCCAGGATCGCCGGCACCTGGCTCTTCAACCATTCATCCGCCGTACCGAGGCCGCCGGCGGTCCCGTCCACGCAGGGACTGTCGTGCCCGTCGTGGCAGAGGTTAGGGGTGATGTAGGAGAGGTTGGCCGTGGTGTTGACCGACTGCAGGTCCTTTGCGAGCTTGGAGTAGTTGACGACGTTTTTGGCGCAGTCCGGGGTGGAGGTCAGGGAACGGAAATAAACGAACGGGTTGTGGCGGGTGCCGTACTGGTCACCGGGGGAGGCCGCCACATGTTCGTCGACGGCACCGAGCTCCGGGTGCTGGCAGGGTGCGGACATGTCTTCCATGTAGCCGCGCCAGGCTTTCGCCTTGGCGCTCAGTTGCCCGGCGATGGTGGGCACCTCGGCAGGGAACACGCACCCGTCTCCCATCAGCCGTCCCTGCGAATCCAGTCCCGTGCCGGTAAACGGCGTGTAGACGGGGCAGTCCTTTTTGGTGCTCATGTTCGGCGGCTGCCCGGAGATCTGGGCGAGATAATTGGGCAGCGAGTTGTGCGAGATGCCGTAATAGTTGGTCAGCAGCACCCCCTGGGAGCGCAGTGTTCCGGAGAGGTACGGGGCCGGGGAGCCGCTGTCCCACACCCGGTCATAACCCTTGTTCTCCAGATTGATCACGAACACGTGGCCCGGCGTGCCGGCCCGTTGTCCCTGCACCGGCCCACCCTGCGACTGGCAGGCCGCCGCCGTGACGACGAGGGCGACCATCGCCATCAGCGTGGCGGTCTGGGATCGCCGCGGGAGCGTGCTCTTCCGTAGCGAACGAGTTCGGGCTGTCACGCTGAGCTCCTGTCCTCAGAATTTTCCTCGACGGATACCCCTGCGGTGACGCCGCCGCAAAGTTCCCGGCCCCTGCGACTGAGCCTGCCAGAAATGAGCCTTTGGGATGCTCTGATCTTCCTGCGGGCAACCGGTGAAGGAGCAGCCGCCGGAAAGAGCTTCGGCCGGTCCCCAGCGCCTCCGGCCCTTACCTTGTTCAGCATCTTTCGTGCTCCCGTCCCTGAGCGGCGGCGGTACGTCGTCGGCTCTTGAGCAGTTCCACTGCGATGGGGACGAAAGAGATTACAACGATGACAACGAAAATCAGGTCAATGTTCGAACCGATCCACTCGTAGCGTCCCAGCCAGAACCCGAGCAACGTCACCCCTACGCCCCACAAGGCAGCCCCGATGGCATTAAAGGCGAAGAAGGAATGGTAACTCATCCCGGCGACGCCGGCCGTGACCGGAAGGAACGTCCGCACCACCGGAACAAAGCGGGCCAGAACAACGGACCGGCGTCCGTACTTCTCGAAAAAGCGGTGCGCCTGGTCCACGTATCTGCGTTTGAAAAACCGGGAATCCTCTTTCCGAAATACCGCAGGCCCCGCTTTGCGGCCGATCAGATACCCGGCCTGGTCGCCTACGAAAGCGGCCACGAACGCGGCGGCCGCCAGAAACAGAATATTCACCTGAATAGTGCCGGTGGCCACCAGCAATCCCGCCGTGAACAGAAGCGAATCCCCCGGCAGGAAGAACCCGACCAGAAGACCGGTCTCGACGAACAGGAACACACACACGACCCCGACGACCCATGGAGCCAAGGCAGGATCACGCAGGAACTCGTTCGGATCAAGCCACGGCGGGAGCAGCCCGGCAACGGGTCGGGACAACACACCGGCAGGCAGCGCCAAAGAAACCATGGCCCTCACCGTAGGGCAACCATGCTGAGCAGACGCTGAGAACAGCTGCCCGGTGCAATCCGCAACGACCGGGCCCGTTCCTCAAACCCGGCACTCACACGCCGCCGGTAAATTCCCTGCCCGGGCCACAGCCGCTTCAGCTGACGCGACGACCTCAAGCCCGATCACGTCCAGGCGCGCCAAGCTGCGGACGTCCCGTTGAAGGGCATGTAGATCCGTCGACAGCCCACCCCGCCCGCACCCGGCCGCGGCCGCGGCAGCAAGACCTGTGCACCTGCCGGTGATAGCCTCTGCCTCGGCCGTGAGCCGTTCGGAAAGTTTCACCTCGAATACCTCATGACTGGCGCCATTGTCCGTCGTGGTGGCCATGACAACGATGTCACCGCCGCCGGCCAGGGCATGCCTTACGGCGGCATCCACGGCCGGACGATGCATCACGGTATCCGGGATAGCCCAGACACCCCCGGAAACGGCGACACCTCCGCCGTCAGCGAGAGCGGCGTAAACGCGGCGCCGATACCGGGGTGCAGCGCCACGGAGCCTGACTATCAGCACCAACCACGTCATGGACCCCAGCTTATCGGGCGCCGTTGGCCACACCCGGCCGCTCCGAATCCAGTGTGCGCACGGACTGCCCGGAACAATAGGTGTCCGCCACCCTTATCCGCGCCGTACAACCTGCCCCGGCGGCCAAAGAGACTCCGAAGCAGGGGCATTCCGACGGGAGAGCCCTACATGCATCGCAGCCCGCGCGGACATCACAGGCCCTCGGTACTTCAGCGGCAGCACAGCAGGAAGAAAAAGCCTCCGCCGCGGTCGCCGGAAGACTGCGGCCCCGGTAAGTGTGCGCCCGGTCCGTAGCTCCTAATGGCCGACCAGCCGCCCGCACAGCGTCGAAGGACTGGTGCGTCCGACCCCGGTGAAGCCGCCGAAACAGCGCCCCGAATTGACGCCGTCTTTTGGTGGACCATACAGGAAGCTCGGTTATGCTGGCGCAGATCGTGCAACTGCCGTCCGGCTGACCAGCACGTGCCTTCCATCCCGGCCGGTACCGATGGTTAGGCAGAATGTGATCAGATCTAGGAGATTGGGTACACATGACCACCGCCAACCCTGCACCCGGGGGACCTTTGTCCACGGCGCCGGATAGCCCCGCTGTCCGGGTCGTGGTCGTAGAAAATCCGCATTGTCTCCAGGAGGACCTGGCCGTCGCCGTGAAGCAGGTCCGGGACACCGCAGAGTCGGGGGACAGACGAGGAATCCTAATGACCCGCCTCGGCCAGTCGCTGTTCACGGTGGAGGCCAGCCCCGACGTACCGTACGGAACCACCCTCGAGAGGGACCTCTGGAGGCGCCGCGCCGTCCCGGGCTCTGATCAAGCAGCACCGGTCCTGTGATACCCGACCCCGACCAGGTCCAGGGAAGTCTGTGGAGAACGGACCCGATAACGCTGCGGGAAATCGTCCTGGACAGGGAGGCGCTGTGGGCCCGCCTCGACTCCTGCCCTGCCCTTGAACGGGTGTGGATCTTATCGCTTCTCGGCCAGCCAGAGGAAGCCATACACGCCGGCCACGCACTGGCGGCAACAGCCCGGGACCGGCTCCTACCCCTGTTGGTGCTCGCCCGCGCCTACCAGCGCCAATACGCCTGGCATGAGGCGGCCCGGGTCCACGAAGAAGCACTACAACTGGCCGGGACCCGCTTCCGCGAGGCCATGGTCCGATACCAGATCGGCAGGCGACTGTTCGACGAAGCCCGCTACCGCGAGGCAGCTGCCGAATTCGAATGGGCACGCGACCTCTACCGAACCTCGAACACACCCGGGCAAATGGTTCGCACGTGCCAAGACGCCCTCGACAGAGCCCGCGAGCTGCTAACCGGGCTCTAAGCCCGGCCGAACGAACGCAAACCGGGACGACGCCGGACCATGCCAGGGCTGTCTGTTCAATGACCACTACCCGGCGCTGGTCTGCTGGAGCCCACCGATCACCAACCGGCCACAGCCGGCCCACTTCGGCCCCTGTAGGGACCCTTACAGCTATCCGAGTACCCACAGCGTTCCGATTCTGGCCGCAGGAACGAGAGACCACCGAACCCGGGAACCATGAAGCCCGAAGCGTGGTGGTGAGGGCGGCGTGCATCAGGCAAAGCACGAAGAAAGCGCTTCCCACGACCGGACCGAAATTCCCTCTACAAGCACATACCGGCGCCCGGAGGACGCCAGCCTAATAACCGGCCCGGCGTTCGATAGGCGATTCCCTCGCGGCAGCGCGGCGACGAATATCGCCGCAAAAAGACCGCCATCTACCGCCGAAAATTGTCGTTTTCAGAAGTCGTCTGCACTCGCTCCCGCGGAATTCCGGCGTAGTGCAGACGAGTACGGACACGGAGATGTCACAAGTCCCCTGCACGGAATTGCATTCCGCTCAATAGTCCTCTTCACCAACCGTCACTTTTCAGAAGTCGCCTGCACCAAACAGCAGCGACTATTGCGTCGAAGCCCCAGTCGCGCCTGCTGCCGGGACCCACCGGTAGAGCGTCGGGACGGAGATGCCGAGGCTCGTGGCCACTTCCCGGGGCGGTGTTCCCTGGTTGAGTAGTTTGCGGGCTGAGCGGATCTTGGCTTCCGTCATGATGCGTTTGCGGCCACCTACTCGTCCCTGTTCGCGCGCGGCTCGGAGTCCGGCTTGGGTGCGTTCGACCATGAGCTCCCGTTCCATCTGGGCCAGGGATGCCATCACGTTGAAGAAAAAGCGCCCGGAGACCGTGGTGGTATCGATCGCGTCGGTGAGGCTGACGAAGCCTACGCCGCGGTTGTTTAGGCCGCCGGCGAAGTCCAGGAGGTCTTTCACGCTCCGGCCCAGGCGGTCTAGCTTCCACACCACCAGGGTGTCACCGTCGCGCAGGGTGTCTAGCGCCTGGCCGAGTCCGGGGCGGTGAGACTTGGTGCCGCTGATCGTGTCTTCGTAGATTTTGTCGCATCCGGCCTTCTTCAGGGCGCCGATCTGCAAGCCCAGGTTCTGGTCCCGGGTGGAGACTCGGGCGTAGCCGATTCGGTGTGCGGTCATGGGTGTTCTCTTCTCAAAACTCAGCCTGGTGTGTTGGTTCGACTGTACCGTTTTGATAACTATTTGTGAGAACGACCGGCCCTGAGCTCGGTTTTTCGTCCCAACGGCGGTTTTCTGTGACTGTTAGCTCGGAGTGGCGGTTTTTTCACAGCCCGGTTTGGCGGTTCTAACTGATTCCGATGACGAGGGTTGAGCGTGCAGCTTCAATGACGTCGTCGGTGATGGTGCTGAGTTCGTTGATTTTCATGACTCGTTCGATTTGGGTGAAGAGCCGGTCGATGAGGCGGAAGTTGCCTCGGGTGATCCGGGCGACGGCGGCGATGGCCTGGGCATCGGTGAAGTCTTCCGGGTCTAGGGTTTGACCGAGTTTGTGCCATCGGCGCTCCAGGACGAAATTCAGTTCTTCCTGTGCGAGTGGGCGGTATTCGTGGGCGAAGCCGACCCTGCTGTAGAGCTGTGCGTAGCGGCTGAACCATTTTTCAATCCCGGGCATGCCGATGAGGATCAGGGCTATGTTGTCGCGGTCGTAGCGGTCGCGCAGCAGCTCCAGGGCTGTGGCGTTGAGGCGCTCGGATTCGTCAATGATGAGGAGCTCGACATGCTTACCGGTGCGGGTGTGCGGTCCTGTTTTCTTGCCGATTTTTTCCAGGTGCTGGTCCACGCAGATCGATACGCGGGTGCTGATGTGCTCGAGTTCGGCGTGGATCTGTTTGGGTGAGGTGAGAACGGCAGGGGTGTAGAAGACTGTGCGTGCCCGGGCCAGGGCCGCGTAGATCTGGTAGTCGGCGTCGTCCCGGGGACCCCACTGTTCTATGAGGTTCTCGGCCTTGTGCCAGTTGGCGTAGCGCTTGGCGGAGAGGGTCTTTCCGATGCCGGCATGGCCGTAGCAGATGCCGATGGTGTGCTGGCGGCGCACTGCGTCGGCGAACTCGGCGAACCGGCGGTGCTCTTTGGTGGCAATGAAGCTTTGTGTTGTCATCGGTCGTCCTCCAGGTAGGTGCGGAGCTTCGGGCGCTTTGTGGGTTGATCGTCAGGGACCGGGGCGGGAGCCGGTTTCGCTGATGCCAGGTCCGGCAGGTGCCGGGCCACGACGGCTATGCGCTGGTTGATTTGTCCGCGCAGCTCCCGGCGCCGCGCCGATCGTGCGGCCTGGATGTCCTTAAGGGTCAGTGTCGAGGTTTCATGGTCGGGGTCCACGGCCTTGCAGATGAACTGATTCTTGTGAAAGACGCGGATCTCGGTAACATCCCGCGGGTCGTAGCGAACGACGACGGGTTCGCGGACGTAGGCGGCCAGCAGGGGCGAGACGTATCTGAGTCCTTGGAAGTGCAAGCCGTCGCGGTGGACGATGCGGGGTTTGGCCACGGTCAACAGGAGCAGGTTCAGATCGTCCATGGATGCCGGAAGCCGGGGCAGCCAGCCATCACCTACCCAGGCATCATGCGGTGTCGTCCTGATCTCGGGGTGCTCGCGCTGGTGGTAGTCCTCCGAGATGAAACGGCTGATCGCCGTGTCCAGCTCCTTGAGTGTCAGCACCGGCGCCGGTTGCGGGTGCCCGCGGGCCAGGCGTCCGGGCAGTTCGGTCAGCAGTTCCGTATTAATGGTGCCGTAGAACCGTTCGATCTTTCCCCGCCCTTGGGGTCTTGCGACCGTTGAGTAGGTGATTTCGAAGTGCAGGTCCTTCGCGGTTTGGGTCAGGTGGTTGCTGGTGAAGTCTGAGCCGTGGTCGACGTAGAGGATGTCGGGGATCCCGCACATCGGCCACCCGGCCCCGTTCTTGGGCCAGATTCCCTGCCGCAGTGCCAGCGCGGTATTCAGGGCGGACGGTGCTCCAAGGAAGACCATGTAGCCACAGATCGCGCGGGAGTAGTCGTCCATGATCGTAGTCAGCCACGGACGCCCGGGTTTCAAGTTTGCGTCCAAGACAAGGATGTCCAGTTCGGTGTGGTCTGTCTGCCAGATGGCATTGGGGCGTTCGGCCCGGTGTCGCCAGGCCAGTTCGTAGGTGTCCCGGTAGGCGGCCGTTCCCTTCTGGGCGAGCATTCTCATGCCGGGGTCAAGGCCCGTGGTGATGGAGCGGACCGTGCTGTAGGAGAGGGGCGGCCAGTTGTGGCCGGCGGCGACGCGGTTGGCTTTGCGGGCGATGGTGGCCACGGGCAGGCGCGGTTTCAGCAGAGCCAGACCTTCGACAAGTGCGATCAGCTCGGGAGTGCTCCTGCGTTGGGTGGTCCCGCGGTTTGCTGTGGCGAGTCCGGCGATGCCGCCGCGTTTGTGCGCCGCATGCCATCGCTGCAGTGTCCGCAGGCCGATGCCTTCGTGCGCGGCAAGGGCGGTGAGGGGCACACCCTCTTCGATATGCCGGCGCAAGATCTGCCAGCGCATCAAGGCTGTCTGGTCAGGCGTGGAGGCAGCAACCCCCGTCGAGGTATTGCTGCCTCCGACCGTCACCGGACTGTCTTCTGTTTTGTCGTAGACCGCCGCCGTGCCGCCGCAGGGACCGGTTCGCGCCGCAGGGCCCGATACACGGTGGTGCGGCTGACGCCGAGGACTTCGCCGATCTTCTCGACCGTCATGTCCTTCTGCTCATACATCCGGCGGGCGGTCCGGAGCTTGTCCTTGGTCAGCAACGGGGGCCGGCCACCGACGCGCCCGCGTGCCCTCGCGGCCTGGAGACCTGCGTTGGTCCGTTCACGGATCAGGTCCCGCTCAAACTCGGCAAGGGCCGCGAACACATGAAAGACGAGACGCCCACCTGAAGACGTAGTATCGATCGCCTCCTGCAAGGACCGGAACCCAATGCCGCGCTCCTGCAGGCCAGCCAGCTGATCAATCAAGTGCCGGATGGATCGGCCGAGGCGATCCAGCCGCCACACAACCAGAGTGTCCCCGGGACGGAGTTGGTCCAGAACCTTGGTCAGTTCCGGCCGGGACTCCAGAGACCCGGAAGCCGTGTCGGTGAAGACGCGGTAGCAGCCGGCCGCCTTCAACGCGTCCTGCTGCAGGGCCGCGTCCTGGTCCCCGGTCGATACCCGGGCGTAGCCCAACAGATGTCCCATGCGCCCAAATGTACCAATACCCGTCAACCAGCAGAAGAACCGGCACATAGAAACCGACACTGGGTTTCGCTACAAAATTCGGGAGTGCACCGAATCTTTTGAAGATCCTGTCCGCTTGTAGCAAATACGGTCGTATGTGGCACCGTTGGGGGTTTGTTCTCGCCTGCTCGGGCGCCCAGTGTGGGCGGCATCCGCGCGGGCAGTTTTTCGGTGTGTCAGTTGTTGGCGGCTCTGGCTAGGACAGCGATTTTTTGTCCGGCGGTGTCGCGGATTTCGATGGTTTCCACGTCCTCGATGGTCACTGGTGTTGCGCCCGTTACCTTGGCCCGGCCCTGGGCTGTGGCGTTCCAGCTGGCCGCCCGGTCATAGTTGCCCGATGTGTCCCTGACCCAGAGCGAGATGACTCCGCGGTCGGGAAGCCCGCGTCCGTCCAGGGCCAGCTCGGTTCCCCAGGCCTTCTTGACCAGGCCCAGCTGCACTTGGGGTCCGGAGGCGGCGCTGCTGGTATAACTTTCTTCCGGTTTCGGGGACCCTGTCAGGGCTGGGCCGGCTGCGAAGCCGATGACCAGGAAGGCTGCGGCCGTGCCGGAGACCAATCCCGTGGTCCGCCGTCGGGTCCGCCGCCGGCGGGTGGCCAGCTGCGCCATCAGCGGCGCCAGCCCGGGTTGGTCCGTCGCCTCCGGGGCGCCTGCACGGGGCGCGGAGCTGCCCCTGATCCTGTGGACCGGTCCGGCCGCTGTCTGGGGGGCGGCCATCCTGATCGCCGTTTCTGCGGGCACGGTATTAAGGAACCCCGCCAGGGCGCTCAGGGACTTAAGCTCGCCCGAGCATCGCGGGCACAGTGTCAGGTGCTGGTCGAAGAGTGCCCGCTCTCCGGGTTCCAGGGCGCCGAGTACATAAGCGCCCACCAGGTGGTGGAGGGCGTCGTGGTCTGCCGGGTCCGTGTTCACGGTTTCACTCCCATTTCATCCAGAACGGCGCGGAGGGCCTTGAGGGCGTAGAAAGCACGGGACTTGACCGTCCCGGCCGGGAGGTTGAGGACCGCGGCGGCTTCGGCCGCCGTGAAACGGCGGTAATGCAGGGCAATGATGACCTCGCGGTGCACGGCACTGAGCCGGGTCAGCGCTTCTTCCATCAGCACCTTCATCAACAGCCCGTCCACGTGCTCGACCGTAATCGCCATCTGCTCCAGGTGCTCCGTCTGCGTTTGCTGGGGCCGGCGCTGTTGATGCCGGAAATTGTCGATGACGATGTTCCTGGCCGTCCGGAAAAGGTAACCGCGCATACTGGTGGTGATCCCGGGCGCCTGCTGCCAGATGCGCAGAATCGTTTCCTGTACGACGTCTTCAGCCTGCTCCGGGCTGGATGTTATTCCGATCACGAAGCGCCGCAGCGCCGGTGCATGCTCCCGGTAGATCTCTGCGACTATCTGCTCATCCAATGGCATGGACGCCCCTGACATCTCGATGGAACGGGCTCTACCCGCTAAGACGCCCAATGGCCGGGAAAAGTTCAGCCGTAAAAAATTCCGCCCCCGGTTGAACCATTCTCACCACCTGCGCCGTCTTAGGGCATAGCGGCCAACCCGCGCCGTGCAGATCCACCGCAACGACCGGCTGAGAGCAGCCCGGGTGCATCTGTTCCAAAGATCTTCTTTAAGAGAAAAAATATTTCATGAACACGAGACTGAGCACAGCCATGGCAGCACTGTCCCTTTCCGCTCTGGCCCTGACCGGCTGCGGCGCATCAACATCGACCTCCACCGGAACAACGTCAGCCCCCACCACCAGTGCCGCCCCGGCAGATCTGGGGACCGCGAAAACCTCCCTGGGGACCACGGTTGTCAACGGTAAGGGCATGTCCGTCTATGTTTTCGACAAGGACGTCAAAGACTCCGGGAAAAGTGCCTGCACCGGGGCCTGCCTGTCCATCTGGCCGGCGGTGACCGCCGGATCCGGGACCCCGGTAGTGGAGGGTGTCACCGGAAAGGTCGGCGTGATCACCACCGACGCCGGGACCAGGCAGGTCACACTCAAGGGGATGCCCCTGTACCTTTACAGCAAAGACACCGCCCCGGGCGAAGTCAAGGGCCAGGGCTTCAACAAGATCTGGTGGGTCATCAACCCGGCCGGGGAAAAGATCAGCACCCCCGCCGGATAACACAACGCAGCGTCCTGGGCGCCACCGGCCTTTTAGCTGGCCGGCCGGGGATCGTGTGTCGGCAAGAACGGCTGCCACCAGTTACAGACCACGGTCCCTCGACCACTCCCTTGGTCCGCGATACAGCGCCGCGCAAATCCCGCCCGCGTAACTCAGCATCCGACGCGGCGAATTCCAGGCCAACCACGAAGAGTCCCCTACTGCCCTCGCGGGTACTGTGTTCTCTCCTTCGAACCCGTGTGCCCGCGTCATTCCACGGGCTGCCTTCCCCATCACGGAAAGTATTACAACCGTGCCGGATTTCACGTCTTCGGGCGGGTGCCGGTTCCTGAAGCAGCTTTGGCGGCGATGGCGGCCAGGTCACGGGGCGGTCCGGGCGGGGGTGTAGGGCCGGTCTGCCAGATGGCGGTCAGGGCGCGGCGCAGAGGCAGCCCGCGGACGGGGACTGCGACGAGCCGGTGCAGTGCGAGGTCGTCACGGACGGCCAGTGCGCTGAGTACTCCGGGGGCCGTGCCGGCTGCGATGGCGGAGCGGACGGCCGCCGTCGTAGAGAGTTCCACCAGCGGCTCTGCCAGGTTCGCGGTTCCGGCGGTGGTGAGCAGGTGCTCGAGGGCGTCCCGGGTTCCGCTGCCGTGTTCCCTGGTGACCAGCGCGGTTGCTGCCAGCTCGCCTGCCGTCACCGGGGTCCGGCGCCGGGCCCAGGGATGCCGCGGTGCGACGACCAGGACCAGGTCATCGTCCTGCACCGCCGCGGTGCTCAGGTCCGGGGGAAGGTGCGGGCTTTCGATGAAGCCGATGGCTGCCTGTCCGGATCGGACCAGGGCTACGGTGGCTTCACTGTTGTTCACCGCCAGCTCCACGACCGTGGGAGTAAGTCCGAGGGACTCCTGCTGGCGGCGCAGCGCGACCAGCCAGAGCGGCAGCAGGTGTTCGGCGATGGTCTGGCTGGCCGCGACCTTCAACTGCCGGGCGGTGTCGGATCGGAGCGAGGCGATCCCGGCATCGAGCCGTTCCCCGGCTGCGAGGACCTCTGCCGCCCACCCTGCGACCAGTTCACCTGATTCTGTCAGGGTGGACCCCCGCGGGGTCCGGGTCAGCAGGACGAACCCGATCTGGGACTCCAGGGAGCGCATCCGGGAGGAGACAGCCTGCTGGGACAGCCCAAGGTATTTCCCCGCGGCGGACAGGGACCCCAGATCATGAACAGCGGCCAGCATTTCCAGGGCGGAGAGCTCCGGTATGCGGGGGCTGAGCATCGGGGAATCTCCTTCGGAAAGTCACAGGCGGTACAAGTCCGACTTGTACCCTGACAAGTGTATGCCCCCTACTGTGGCAGGTCCGGGACCGGGAGCATGGAAGGTATGGGAACACTGCTGCTGACCGCCGATAAACACCACCCCGCACCATCGGCACAGACCCCGGGTGGCCGTACCGGGGGCCGGCGCGTCCTGCGCCGTCTGGAGAAGCCGTCGGAGCTGTTCGCGAACCTGACCCCTAACTGGTTCGCCTCCATCATGGGTACCGGGATCGTCGCGACCGCCGCCGCGACGCTGCCCCTGCAGTTCCCCGGCCTGCGCACCGGCGCCACCGTCGTCTGGGCCCTGGCGTCTATGCTGCTGATACTGCTAACCACCGCGACCGTGGTGCACTGGATCCGGCACCGGGAAACCGCCCAAAGCCACCACAGCCATCCGGTGATGGCGCACTTCTACGGCGCACCGCCCATGGCCCTTCTCACCGTCGGCGCCGGGACCCTGCTGCTGGGAAAAGACGTCCTCGGCGAACAGCTGGCACTCGGTATCGATACGGTGCTTTGGGTCGCCGGTACCGTGCTGGGCCTGGCCAGTGCCGTTGCCGTCCCGTATCTGCAGTTCACCCGGCACCAGGTCACACAGGACAGTGCGTTCGGCGGCTGGCTAATGCCCGTCGTGCCGCCCATGGTTTCGGCTTCCACCGGGGCGCTGCTGCTGCCCTACGTCCCGGCAGGGCAGGCGCGCCTGAGCCTGCTGATGGGATGCTACGCGATGTTCGGGCTCAGCCTGCTGGCCTCCATCATCATCACCACCCTCATCTGGAACCGGCTCGCAGGGCACAAAATCGGGGCCGCAGCGGCAGTTCCCACCTTGTGGATTGTGCTGGGGCCGCTGGGCCAGTCCATCACCGCCGCCAACCTCCTGGGCGGGAACGCCCACCTCGCCGTATCCGGGACCCTGGCCCAGGCCATGGAAGCCCTTGGCGTCCTCTACGGGGTGCCGGTCCTGGGCTTCGCGCTCATGTGGGCCGCCCTCGCAACCGCCATCACCATCCGCACCGCACGCCGGGGCCTGCCGTTCTCCCTGACCTGGTGGTCATTCACCTTCCCCATCGGAACCTGCGTCACCGGCCTAACCGGCCTCGCCGCCCACACCCACCTCGCCGTGTTCGACGCGATGGCCGTTGCCGGCTACACCCTGCTGGTCGCCGCGTGGATCATCGTCGCCGCCCGGACCTTCCACGGCAGCATCCTCCAAGGCACCCTCTTCCAGAAACCCGCAACGACCGCACCGTAGGCGGGGCCGCAGCGGACCAGCAGCCCCTCACGGAAACAAGCAACCGTTCACAGCGCCCGAAGGCGGCCTCATGAAACCCCGGACAACACCCGGTTCACAGCAACGCTCACCCACCAACACAAAAGGGTCCAAGTGGCCCGCCCGATTGCAGCGGCCGCTGATCGCCGTCGGCGTGCCACTCCTCCTCGCAGCCGGCGCGCTCACCTACGGGCTCACCGCAAACGGCAGCGGTCAACCGACCCCGGCAGCAGAGAACGACCCGACCATGATCGAAGGAGTCACCAGCTATGCCGGCCTGAGCAGAAACCACGTCCAGACCGCGGTGACCTATCCGCAACGTCCCGGCGTCGGCGGAGACCACTCACCGGTGTGGACGAACTGCGGAGCCTACGACCGGCCCGTACAGGAAACCCGGGCAGTGCACTCCCTTGAACACGGCGCCGTCTGGATCAGCTACCAACCCGGGCTTCCCGCCGATGACATCGCCAAACTCGCCCGGCTTGCAACCAACCAGAGCCACGTGTTGGTCAGTCCCTTTCCCGGCCAGGGATCCCGCATCGAAGCAACCGCCTGGGGAAAACAACTAAGCGTCACAGACCCGGCAGATCCGCGGCTGTCCGCATTTATCAAAGCATTTCAGCAAGGTCCGCAGACACCCGAACCCGGCGAGACCTGCAGCGGCGGAGTCAACGGATAAATCAGGAGACATACCGCCGCTCGGCCGATCAGCCCCGTTACCTTTTTCGTAGCCCGTTCCTGTTGCAGGATGAGGGTGTGCTGGCCTGCCGGCCCCGGCAGGATTGCCGCCCCCAGTCTTCAATGATCCGGGGGGTGTTGTCACCGGGGTCCGGTAGGTGCCGGAGAGACCGCTAATAGAGGCAGGACAGGTGGGGATCGTCGTGCGTAACGTGGATGCCGGGCTCTGACACCGCGGACAGTCCAGCACTGGGTATCAGCTGCTGTGACTGGGAGGTACTGGTGATCGGAAACCACGAAAGCATTGATGTCTTCATCGGCCTGGACGTCGGCAAGGGCGAGCACCACGCCGTTGCCGTGGACAGGGCCGGTAAGAAACTCTTCGACAAGGCTTTGCCCAACGACGAGGCCCGGCTGCGCGAAATCCTCGGCTCTTTGAATAGGCACGGCAGTATCCTGCTCGTGGTTGACCAGCCGGCCACGATCGGTGCACTCCCCGTCGCGGTTGCCCGGGCCGCCGGCGTCACAGTCGGATACCTGCCCGGGCTGGCGATGCGCCGGATCGCGGACCTGCACCCGGGCGAAGCGAAAACCGACGCGCGGGACGCGTTCATCATCGCCGAAGCGGCCCGGACCATGCCGCACACGTTGCGCTCCATCCAGATCGCTGACGAACAGCTCGCGGAACTGACCATGCTCTGCGGCTTCGATGACGACCTGGCCAAACAGGCCACCGCGACATCGAACCGGATCCGGGGCCTGCTGACCCAGATCCACCCCGCACTGGAGCGTGTCCTTGGCCCGCGGTTGGACCACCCGGCACTGTTGGATCTGCTGCGGACCTGGCCGACCCCCGACGCCCTCCGCCATGCCGGCCGGCGCAGGATCGCCAGCCGGCTCACAAAGCTTGCACCCAGGATGGGTGAACGTCTCGCCGACGAGATCATCAACGCACTGGACCAACAAACGGTCACCGTCGTAGGGACAAACGCTGCCACGATCGTGCTGCCACAGTTGGCGCGGATGCTCGCCGACATCCGGCAGGCCCGCGACACCGTTTTCATCCAGGTCGAAGCCCTCGTGGAGGCCCACCCTCTTCACCCGGTCCTGACGTCACTCCCGGCGGTCGGCGTCAGGACCGCAGCACGGATCCTCACCGAGATCGTCGGCAAAGACTTCGCATCTGCCAGGCATCTGGCCTCCTACGCAGGCCTCGCCCCCGTGACCTGGAGATCCGGAACATCCATTCGCGGAGACCACCCATCCCGGAAGGGAAACAAGATCCTCAAAAGAGCCCTCTTCCTCTCCGCCTTCGCCGCGCTGAAAGATCCTCCGTCGAGGGCCTACTACGACCGCAAGCGGGCCGAAGGCAAACGTCACAACCAGGCTCTAATCGCTCTGGCCCGCCGCCGCTGCGACACCCTCTACGCCATGCTCAGGGACGGCACCTTCTACGAACCACGGCTACCCTCAGCCGCTTGACGAAAACCATAGAGGCCCCCCACGCGCCGTCCCATGAACTGCCGATCACCCGTTGATGGCTCCCCGGACGGGACCACAAACCGCCAATCTAAACTGCGATTTAACCGCCATCTCCGGTTAAAAGTCACACATTTGTATGGGATTTTTCGCTGCTGGGAAGTGGGCCACGGGTGTCGCGGTGGGGGACCGGCTTACGGGACAGTGCTGCCTGGGAACGGCATAAGCTGAAACCTGAGGCATCTGACGCAAGTTCTGACTATGGGGGGAACGACTTGACCGATTACGGTGAGGACTATCTGCGGCGCCTACTCGACGCTGTCGGCCGCTTCGAGGACGCGTTTAACGCCTGGATCGAAACGCAACAAGAATCCGACCATCTTTCTTCTCGAGGCATTCTCCCGACCGTATGGGCAAAAGACGGACAAGACCCTGCTCTTGTGCGCCGTCTCGAACTCGATGTCGCAGAGGCCGCAGGGCTGGCCGCACGTGCAGTCGCCGTCACCGGGGCGTACATCTCTGTCGCGGGGATTGGCGTTATCGACCCGATTTCCAACTGGTCATTCATGTCATCACCCAAGGCCCCGCTTGCACCACGTGATATTCGAATGACGACTGCAAACGTCAAAGGCCGGCTAGAAGCAATGCTCACCGATGCCCAAGCCACTTCGGACTCGAGTTTGCCAAGTTTTTCTCCCGCAAAGCTTCACCCCGTCATCTGGGCGGGTGCAGCTGCGCACTGGACAGCTCACCAGTACCGAGTTGCCGTACGTGAAGCTGCCGAGGGGCTTACAGTCCATTGGAAACAGAAGCTCAAACGCAACGATGTAGACGACACCGTGTTCTGGCAACAGACCTTGTCGGCAGGCGAGGCGGTTGATGGCAAACCCAAACTCGTTTGGCCCGGCCCCGCCGAGGACAAGACTGCCAAGAGTATGCGTGGTGGCCTTGAACCACTTGCCAAAGCTTTGAACGCTCTGGCTACCGGCCTCAATCTGACGGTCCGAAACGTCACCACCCACACTAGAGACGAGCTCAGCGAGCAGCAGGCGATGGAGCGCCTTGCCGCCTACAGCTTTCTTGCCCAACTGCTCGATCAGTGCCAGATTGAGCGCTTCGACAGTGATGCCGCCCGGTAGGCGATCGGTTACGGCGCTACTAGCCCAAGACGCGTGTCGACTCGGGCGGCTACGATGCTCAGCGCGCCGCTAAGTAGAAGGCTGAGAGCAAGTACGCCAAGGCCGCAAGCAACGGCTAGCCCGAAGGCATCGGGTTCGGCGACAGAGTCAATGACAGGCTCTTGGTAGTACCAGATCGTGTACCACGCATTCATGCCGAAAACGCCGATGAGTACAGTCACGATCCAAGATACGACTGCCAGATGCCAAACTTTCATGCTTCCCCCAAGGACTAGCTTCCGACAAAGCCTAGCCGTAGCTCGAGAGCCGTCCGGCCGACCTCTACGGCGTCCGGTAAGGGCCGCTTACGGACAGACTGATCGGGGCCGGATGGCCGGCATCAGAATGCCCGCTTTGGGCTAGTCTTTGGTCATGTCAGACGACGCCGCCCGTCGAGTCATCCGCCTGTTCCCTGACTACGGGCACCGGTGGCCACTTTGGGAGAACAGCGCCCCCGGTCACCCGAGCAAATACACGATGGCGCCGGCTGACTTCGGACTGTCAGAAAACCCTAACTGACCGACTTCGTGCCTGGTACGACGCTTGGGATGCCGAGAATCTTTATGAGAACGGTTGGAGCTCACGCGCCAAGGAATTGGCCTGGAAGGCTGAGGGAGCCCGTATCGCCGAGCAACTTCGAGCAGAGGTCAAAGCATTCGCGGATGTGGAATACAGCGAGTAGCGGCCCCGACACCGCAGGTGTTGCGTAGAAGGATCCTCAGTCGGAGCGGCTGAGCGTGAGTTTCGAAGGTGCCGGGAACTTTTGGGGCTGGGACATGGGAGACCTGGCTACTGTCCGGGACGGATGATAACGTCGGCGTCCCACGTCAGGTGTGCTCCCTCCTTTAGTGGTAGCGCTTCGATGGCGGGGTCCTGCACTAGTGCCGCTATGAGTTCCTGGCTGCCTGCGACCACTGTGGAGTCGAAGTCTATTTCGGTCACCATGACCCAGCTTCTGTCTTCCGTCCAGAGTATGTTCGGTGATTGCGGGAATTGTGGGGAATGGTGCCAGGGCACATGATTCACCCACCCGCGGTCGCGGTAGAACTGCGGCGCGGCGTTGAAGAGGTAGTAGGCGCGCCCCGGCAGGCTGAGTGTTTCTCCGCGGATCACCTCTGCCGGCAACAGGCCCGAGCCGGGTCCCGTGTTCAGTGCGGCAGCATCGGTTGCATTATTTTCGGGGGTCGTTACGTCAGTGAACGTGAGTTGGGCATGGCCGAGGGAGCTTGTTAGGCCTCCCCATCCTTCCCAAATGGCGGTGACACCGTTGTTTGGCGTGGAGGTATGTTCACAGAGGCGTGCAGCGAGTGCTGCGAGGATGTTTGGTGCGAGGTTGCCGGTCAGGGGTGCGGCATATCGCCAGCCCTCACTGTCGAAAATTTCCTGCTGATTCGATGGGTGCCCAAGGAGCCGTTGGAATTGGGCCAATGGGTGCATCTTGGTCGCGAAAGCCATCGCAACGTCAGACCATCGGACCTGTTGTTCATCCAGCGGGAAGACGCCACCGCGGGGATGTCCGTACCAGGAGCCGCTGTCCGCTGGGCGGTCCCGGGTCACCGGATGGAAGATTCTGGCGTAGGCGGGGAATCCCCGTGGCACTACAACATGCATGTCACGCCACACAGAATCCATCAGAGGCTTGAGCCAGGCACCGGGAGCAGTGTTGGGCAACGATTCCATGGCGCCAGCCTAATAGTCAGCACGGGGCCACGACCGTAAGAGGTTGCGAATCGGGTTGGATTGAAGCGGGCGCGACCGAGCGTTGACAGCCCGAGGCAAAGGATCCCCTTACGGGCACCTGAACCCGGCGCCATCCCTGGATCCAGTTGTCTCATAACCTCAGTGTCTCGAATCCCTAGGGTTTCGAGACCCCCAGCGTGTGACGGTGGGGTAGCGCGGACTTCTGTCGGAATTTGCTAGCCGTGTACCGCGAATATTGGACCTATTCACCCTATTGCTCTTCCTGAAGCTTGGGGCTACCTTTGCACCATCAGATCGGCACAGATACTGGGGGTAAAGTGCGGGTTTTAATGACCATTGATGAAGCGAAATCTAAGCGCTCAAATAACGTGCGCAAAAGGGTCGTCGCAGCTACGATGCTTTCGGCTTTTGTTATCTCTTTTGGAGCGGGATCGGCCGTGGCTGGTGATGCCTGGGGCGACACAGGATACTACACGGTGTCCGGAATTCAATATGAAAACTTCGCTCGAGTCAGCACCTCGACTGGCCAGGCGACGGCTGAAAGCTGGGCTCGCAGAGTGGGCGGCAACACGCCCGTCGGGTATGCCGGTGCACGGGGAAGGCTCTTTACGAGCGGCGGCAGCCTCAGCTGCGAGGGAGTCGATAGATACAACCCATCCACGGGGTCCTATGCTGTTGGCTCCTCGTGCGCCCGATACAGCTCGGGGACTTGGTACAGCTATGGCGTCACCCAGGGTTGGAATGGGACAGGGTATACCGCGGTCTACACGTTTCGTACAGTTAATCAAAACAGCTAATACGCCGGGGGAGTATCAAGAATGCCAAAAGTAAAAAGGTCTATTGCCATTCTGCTGGGAGTTTTGGTCTGTACGGTCAGTGGTGTTGGGGCTGGAGCGGCGGTGGGGCAGGGGCTAGGAGTATTCAAGCCGGACGGCGTATCTTCCGCCTTGGGTTCTCAAGCCCAACCTATGCCTAAGCCGTCATACAGCACCAATGTCAATGGACAGAGCTTTGGTTCGGCGCTCATGGCCACCTCGCCTGAGACCGAGCCGGATCTTATTCAGGTTCAAGCCGACAATGGTAGGACTGGCTACGTCCTGAAAAAGCACCTTGATGATGCAAACGGAGCAACTGCTGCCAAAGGTTTCAGGAGCCCCGAAGAAGCCATCCGGTGGCAAAATACGGAGGGTAGGGCAAATCGACATATTCCCGTGTTCGAGGCGGACGGGAAAACCGTAGTAGGAACCTTCACTATCATTGGGTCAGCTGAGCAGGAGGCCATCATCGGCCAGTCCCCAGGTGCCCCGTAGGGTTACTGACCCTCCCTCGCGTATTTCCAGGCCGCGGCTGGCGACTCACGCCGGTCAGCCCCGGGACATTCCGCGGATCGTTGCCGTAGCTGTTCTTCTCGGAGATCACGCCGTCCTGGTTTTTGATGATGTGCTCGACCTTGTCGGCCCGGGCGGCTTCGCGGCCAGCCGCTACCGCATCCTCTTTGGTGCTGTAGCCGGCGTCGAACGCCAGGTCCGAGCCCTCGCGTTTGTTCTTCCACTGGCCATCTTCGTACGTCTCAATGTCTCCTTGAGCCACTGCACACTCCTTTAGCCGTTCGGTCCTGCTCTCTGACTTTGGATAGCGAAAAGCCCCGTGGCACTGGGGGTCCACGGGGCATTTCAGGGCTCCCTCTACCTGTTTGGGGTTCAGGCCGGGAAGCTAAGACCAAACTAATAGCAAGTAGGCTTACTTTTCAATCCCACGCGCCGACCGGCGCACCGGATACCTCTCCCATGGTCCAAGACTTGAGCCTCCGGGCCCGGCCCATTCCGAAGGGGGAGTTGTCTTCGGCAGGGGCGGTGAATGCAACCAGGTCCGGCAGTCCAACGTTGCCGTTCTCACTTTCACCGGCAGTCGGGAAAACCCCTAAAACAAACTGGAAAACCGTTTTCATTCACATGAATGCTCGGTAAAATGGGGGTAGCTGGAAAAGCAGACGAACCTAACTGACGTGATACGAAACCGAGGACTGGACAATGACTCTGACCATCTACACCAAGCCCGCCGGATGCTTTGGCTGCACCAAAACCAAGCAGAAATTCACCGAGGCCGGCGTACCCTTCCGGGAGGTCGACGTCACGACCAACCAGGCCGCATTCGAGTACATCACCGAAGAGCTGGGCTACTCCCAGGTTCCCGTCGTCGTCTACGACAAGGACGGCACGGAGAACCACTGGTCAGGGCTGAACCCGGGCGGTATCGAACAGATCATCGCCATCGAATCCCACGGCACCGAAGCCTGAACCGGGAAGGCAGGGGAGGGCTCTTATGTCAGGAGAAACCAGCACCACCGTTGCGGGCAATCTCACCGCGGATCCCGAGCTGCGGTTCACGGACGCCGGCACGGCCGTCGCCAACTTCACTATCGCTTCCACACCCAGGACGTTCGACCAGACCCGCGGCGCCTGGGTGGACGGGGAGACCCTGTACCTTCGGGCAAGCCTCTGGAGGGGCGCGGCCGAGAACGCCGCAGCGTCCCTGGCCAAAGGGACACGAGTCATCGCCACGGGGGCACTGAAGCCGCGCACCTACACGACCAAGACGGGGGAGAAGCGCACCGTGATCGAGTTCGACGTCGAGGAAATCGGCGCTTCGCTGCGCTACGCGACAGCGACCGTGCAGCGGTCCCCGAAGGCCGACACTGACGCCGCTGAAGACGACCGCCAGCACGAGGACACCCACCCGGCCGACCACTTCAATCTGAGCCCCCGCAGGTACTCCGATGATGAGCTGTGGTTTGGACTCGCCGCCAATCCGACAGGCGTTATCGACACCGCCGGTGTCGGCATCGATCCCACTGCAACCACAGGCGGATATTCTGAATCCCAATCGGGGGACACTGCCGCAACGATCAAGGCGCGAGGGACCCTATGACACACGAAGATGACCTCCGCGGCTGGGCTAAAGGCTCCCTCGCCACGGAGGCCGGCACCGAGCTACTGCTGCGCGGCTTCGCTGGCCGTTTTGCCACCCTGGACAACCCCTGGGTGTACGGACGGGTAAAGAAGTCGCCTACCTTCAGCGAGAGCGCGTGGATTGATTTCGAGAACCTTGGTGAACACGCAATCTACGGGGCTTACGCACCAGAGGAACGGCGGTTCCTGTTGGTGGCAGCGTCCCTAGTCTCGGATGCCGACGTGGTCCTGAGTGATGCGCTTCAAGGATTGGACCGGGTGCATCTGGACCTTGTACTTGCGGCTATCGCACATGCCGGAGGCAGCCACCAGCACTCCGAAGCGCGGGCGAACGGGGACGGGAACGCAGTGCTGCGCCCTGAATATTTGAACAGCCTCCATCAATGGCCCAGGAGTCTTCGTGCCGTCTAGGAAGACCGCTGCGTTCACCCCTTACTTCACCGAGGACGAGGCCGGCCAGGTCCGTGCTGCCTTCCTTGCCGCCGGCGCGGCCGAGGGGGATGCGAGCGTGTCCGACTTCATCGTGCGGGCCACGATGCGGGAAGTGAAACGCCTTCAGCGCAAACACAACCAAGGCGTGAAGTGGGACCCGGTCCCGTCGGGGTCCTTGCGCAGAGGACAGCGCACCAGGGACGAGCTGCGTCACCGGAACGAGAGCGAGTAACTATGGGTCAGTGGACTGATGACGTGAACAATATGCCAGCCGCCCAGGTCGCTCCGGGCCTGTCGAGAATGCTGACGCTGGAGCAGGTCCAGGAGATCCTGAACGTCAAGAGCAGCCTCGTCTACGCCCTGGTCCGTAGTGGGGAACTTCCCGCAGCTCAGTTCGGTGGAAGGGGTATTTGGAGGGTCCGGGAGAGTGACCTTGCCGCCTACATCGAGGGCGCTTTCGCCAAGACTGCGGAGCGGATCGCCGCTGGACAGATTCCGCAGGAGCACGTCACCGAAAACGACTGACCACGGCACTCAAAACAGATGAAGGCCGGCACCTCGCAAGGTGCCGACCTTCTGTGCGTTGTGGCCCTTTCGACCGCTGCGTCTACGGCTGAAAAAGGCCCAGCCCTTCGCGCGGCCGCCGGCCGGGAGCGCACGTCTTGGACCACGGGAAACTCTGCCGGTGGCGACCACTGACGGTCCAGGCTGTGCACGGACGCCGGTCCCTGCGGCGGGTCGACGGGATGTGGTTCCCTGGCGGTTGTGTGCAGCCGGTCAGGTGGGTCCCGTCGACCCCCTGTGTGCGGGAAAAGCAGCGGAGCGGTTGGGCTTTTGCCGTGCCCAGGTGGGCGAGGGGAACGTTACTGTTCGTCGCTGGTTTCGCCGCCGGAGGCGGCATCTGAGGCAGTCGCGGTGGTGCGTGCGGCGTTCTTGCGTCGGCGGCCGGCAGCGGGCGATTCCAGGCCGAGCTTCTTCAGTTCCTCGGGGCTCCAGCCGTCCTTCGTGGCACGGACATAGGCGCGCTTGTCTTCACGTTCTGCCTGGGCAAGTTGCTCGCGGAGGTCGGCAATCCGCTGCCGCGTCTTTACCAGGTCAGTAACGGACTCGATACGGGAGTCAAGCAGCGCTTTGGCCTGGTTGCGTGTCTGTTCAATGTCGATGGTTGCCATGCCCCCAGCCTAGCGCGTGGGTCCGACGATGAGCCGCAGCGACCACACCCCGAACGGTGACGGCAGTTGGGTCACCATCGCCCGGCGCCGACCCAAAGAGCAAAAGCCAACCTGACGGAGCAAGCTATACATTTACACGGGTGTAAGTGGCTTGCCGCGCTCGACACTGGCGGTCGAGTGCGGCACACTTGTCAGTGTGGTCCCCGGTTTCGGGGTCGCTGCGCTGGGCCAGAGAAAGGATGGATTGAATGTCGGATGAGCAAGCTCCCCGCCGGTTCAATCTGTCGCGCCGCCGCCGCGAGAATTCGCCCGCTGGGACGAAGAAGCGCCGTGACCTGTGGGTCACTGCCGAAGAAGAAGCGGCTCTGGTTGCCCGCGCCGCCCGGGACAAGGTGACTGTCCCGAATCTGCTGATCAGTTCTGCGCTTTCCGACGCGCAGGAAACGACGGTGGAGCGACGCGCGGCCATCGCCGAACTGATGTCCCTGCACAATCTCCTGGCTCGCTCGTCCAACAACATCAACCAGCTCGCCCGCCAGGCCAACGCGACCAGTGAATTCCCCGCGGAAGCGCGGGAAGCGCTGAAGCACATCCGGTCCGTCGCGATGCGTATTGACCGGACCATTGAAGGGCTGATGCAGGGATGATCCCGAACATCACCCGCGGCTCCCGGATGAGCGGCCTCATGGTCTACCTCGCGTCGACCGATGAGAACAAGACGAAGAACGCACACACCGATCCGCACTTGGTCGCCGGCGACGCCGCGATCATGGCGTGGTACGACGACGGCGTCCTGGACCGCGACGACGCTCTGGCCATTGCGAAGCACCTGGACCAGCCGCGCAAGGCGTACGGGGTGTCCGTCCAGATCAAAGACATGCAGTGGGATGCGTCCAAGAAGGAACGCGTTCACGTCGGCTACAAGGACGCAAGCGTGTGGCACTGCTCCCTCAGCTTGCGTGCCGAAGAGGGCTCGCTGACGGACCAGCAGTGGGGGGATATCGCCAACGAGTTCGTGGACGCCATGGGCTTCACCGAAGCGAGCGGCAAGGCCCAGTGCCGGTGGGCAGCGATCAACCACGGCACAAGCGAGAACGGCAACCACCACATCCACCTGGCCGTCTCCCTGATCCGCGAAGACGGCACCAAAGCATCGACCCACGGCGACTACAAGAAGGCACAGCAGACCTGCCGTGAGCTGGAGGTCAAGTACGGCCTCGAACAGCTCTCCAGCGTGCACGCCACCCGCGGCTACGACCGCGCCGAGAAGGCCGCCGCTATCCGCGACGAACGCGAGATGCACCGGGCCTCCCTGGCACGAAAGGTACGTGCCAGCGCCAGCGCGTCAGCGACCGAGGACGAGTTTGTCCGTCGGGCCCGCGCCACCGGGTTGCTCGTGCGCCCGCGCTACGCAAAGAACACCACAGACGTCATCGTCGGCTACTCCGTGGCCGAACGACCCAAGCCCGGACAGCGGCCCATCTGGTTCGGCGGCGGAACCCTCGCCTCGGACCTGAAGCTCGGCGCGCTCCGCGAGAACTGGATGGACTCACCGCAACTGGCCACGGCCGCTGCAGCAGAGTGGAACGCGGCCGCCCGCAACCGCCGCACCGTATCCAAGACGGGTCCCGAGAACGGAACACCGCCGGAACAGATGTGGGTCGAATACACCCGGAACGCGACCGCACTGGCAGACCAGTTGCGGTCCATTCCCCGCGACGACCACGCGACCTGGGCGAAAGCAGCAAGGGACGTCTCCGGCGCCTTCGCGGCATGGTCGCACCGGCTCGAAACAACGCCCGGACCGCTCGCCGCCACCGCCGCGGAACTGTCCCGCACGGCCCAGCTCCGGTCGCCCCGCCAGCACGGCAAGCCGGTCGCGCTACCCTCCATTGCGGGCACTGCCATGTTGTTCATGGCAGCCTCCAGCAAGAACAAGTCTGCAGCGCAGACAGCCCTCATGGTCCAGCTGATCAACACCGCGTTCGCGGTCTACGAAATGCACCAGCAGTCCGGACGAACCCGTGAGGCCCAGCGCATCCGGGCAGTAGTCGAGCAGCAGCTCGCACCCTTCACCGCCACCATGCCGAAACCGGTGCCGGTCGACGCCGAACAGCAGACCGCCAGCGGAGCTGCCGCACCGGCCAGGGCCGTCGACATCGCCCGGCGCGGAGTGGCGCCGATCCGCCCAGGATCGGCCATGCCACACACACCGACACCGGCGACTCCAGCGAAGACTTTCCAGCCCGGCCGACGCGACACCGGGCCGGGCCAGGACCGATAAGGACGAACACCACTAGTGCAAAGGGGAATCTCAATAGGGATTGTCAAGGACAATCATCGTTTCCAGCAGTGCTGCGCGGCACCCAAGGTGCCCCTAAAGCTATCCGCGGCTGGGGTCAATTCGGGTTATCCATGGCTGATTCTTTTGGGAGCCGTTTGGAGAGCTCCCTCGGCAGCGGTAGCGGTGGATAACTCATGAGGATTTGTCCCCGGCTGTGGGTAGCGGAGGCATTCCGAAGAGCCATGGCAATACAGGATGAATCCGGCCCAGCGCTACGGGTGTGAGTCTGATCCCGATGGGGTGTTTCCATAGATCTCTTCGCCGGGTCGCTGCGGTTGAAAATGCGCTCGCTCTCATCGTTCAGAGCGCATGGTCGCGGTGCCTTCCGTGTTCTGTTGTATCGGGCTTACCAGGGTGCCACGATATCTTCTACCAGCCGTCACACGAGCAGAGGGTCTTCGGAGATGAACGATTCAGTGGGTGCGTTCGCGGGGATTGGGAACACGCCCCTCGTGGAGCTGCGGAGGGTGGTGCCGGCTAACGGTGCCCGGATTTTCGTCAAGTTGGAGTGGGCCAACCCGACAGGGAGCATGAAAGACCGGATGGCCCGCGCGGCGGTCGAAGGCGCGGTGCGTGACGGGCGCCTTGTCCAGGGAGGAACTGTCGTCGAATACACCGCTGGCACGACCGGCATTTCGCTTGCGTTCGCTTGCGCTGTGCTTGGTTTCGGCCTCCACGTCGTCTTCTCCGACGCGTTCAGTGACGAAAAACGCCGGACCATGCTTGCGTTTGGCGCCACCGTCGAGGATGTTCCAAGTGACAATGGCGCAATCACCGAAACGCTGATCAAGCAGATGATCGCCCGCGCCGCTGAAGTATCGAAACAACCGGGCATGTGGTGGTGTGACCAGTTGAATAACCATGACGCGGTCACCGGGTATCTGCCCCTGGGGGAAGAAATTTGGACACAGACAAAAGGCCCGGATCGACGCGTTCGTGCACACGGTCGGAACCGCTCACTCCATTCACGGGGTCACGCGCGCGCTCCGCGCGCACAATCCGGACATCAGCGTCTTTGCAGTCGAACCGGCCGAATCCGCTGTCCTGTCCGGTCAACCGACCGGTGCCAACCGGATCGAAGGCATTGGTATCGGCTTTATTCCCCCGCTGTGGGAACCGGATGCCGTCGATGGCATCCTCACCGTATCCGCCCGACGAGGCAATGGATATGGCGCGGCGCCTGGCCCGGCAAGAGGGGCTCTTTGCTGGCACTTCCTCAGGGGCGAATGTTGTCGCCGCTCTTCACACCGCTGAACGTATGGGGCCTGGATCAACAATCGTCACCATCCTCTGCGACTCCGGACTCCGTTACCTCTCCACCGAGCTCTACCGACCCGAAAAAATCTAGCCTCCAAACCAGTGGGCGCCTGCAATTCCAACGACCCGGAAGCCTGGCGGAGGGATCCGTTGCCTGCTCGGCAGGCGCAGGCCTATACTCGGTCAGGCCGGCACCTTACCGGTTCGGACGATGACTAAGGAGATCACGGTGGCGCCTAAATTCGGAGTGCTTGCATTGGTTGAGGCGAAACCCGGGAAGGAGCAGGAAGTGTGGGATTTCCTGAACGGTGGCCGTGACATTGTGCTTGGCGAACCCGGCACACGTACTTGGTATGCCTTCCGCGCCAGTGAAACCACTTTCGGCATCTTCGACACTTTTGACACCGAGGAAGACCGCCAGGCCCACCTCAGCGGGGCAATACCCGCCGCCCTAGGCGAACACGGCCCGGCGATGCTGGCAGCGGAACCGGACATCCGGATAGTTGAGCTGATCGCCGTTAAGTAAGCCGTCCTGGGTTTCCAGGACCATTCCATCCGTCTTCTGCGTGGCGTGGCCACGAGCTTAGCCGGCGCTCAGAAAGCTTTGGCGTTGGGTTCTTGGTAGGGGGTGCCGTCGCGGAGCATGGCCCAGAGGACGTTGAGCCGGCGTCTGGCCAGGGATAGAACGGCTTGTTTGTGGTTTTTGCCTTCGGTGCGTTTGCGTTGGTAGTAGGTGCGGCTTTGGGGGGAGTAGCGTGCTGCGGATTGGGCGGCGAGATAGAAGGCATTGAGGAGTCGGCGGTCGTAGCGTTTGGGACGGTGGTGGTTGCCGCTGATCCGTCCTGAGTCGCGGGGGACTGGTGCGAGGCCGGCCACGCCGGCGAGGCGGGCTGCGCTTTCGTATGCGGTGATGTCGCCTCCGGTGGCGGCGAGGAATTCGGCTGCGAGCATGGTGCCGAAGCCGGGCATGCTGAGCAGGATCTGGGCGTGGTGATGTTCGCGAAACCGGGTTTCGATCTGCTTGTCGATCTTCGCCACCTCATCATGCAAATCCAGGACGGTGCGGGCGAGAGCGGCGACCATCCCAGCGCCGATGTCCTGGGCCTGAACGGTGATGCGCTGCGCCTGAGCAGCTGCGACGGCCTTGGCGGCGATTGCCTTTGCGTTGTAGCAGCCCTGGTTCCGCAGCCACGTTGCGATACGCGTTTCGCCTGCCCGGCGGATGCCGGCCGGGGTTGTGTACTTCGTCAATAGCACTACCGCGGCTTTGACCATGGCGTAGTCGAATGCTGCTTCCAGGGCGGGGAAGTACTCGAGCAATGTGGCGCAGAGTCTGTTGAGGGCGCGGGTTCGGTCGCAGACCAGGTCAGTGCGCCGGGAACTGAGCAGCCGCAGGTCGGTGCTGATTTGGTCGCCGCTGCGGACGGGTTGCAGATCCCTTCGCATCCGGGCTTGGTCGGCGATGATTGCCGCGTCTTTGGCGTCTGTTTTGCCGTCGCCCCGGTAGGTGCGGGCGGCGTGGTAGACGGTTCTTCCTGGGATGTAGACCAGGGTCTGGTTTTGGGCTTCGAGCAGGCCGATCAACAGCGCGGCCTCGCCTCGGTTCAGGTCGGTGGCCCAGAGGACCTCCCGGCCTGCCGCGAGGTCCGCCACTTCTGTGAGAAGTTCCGTGAGTGCGGCTTCGTCGTTGGCTACCTTTCGGGAGAGCAGCCGGTTTCCTTCGTCGTCGACGAGCACGCAGTGGTGATGAGCTTTTCCGGCGTCGATGCCGGCCCAGAGTTCAGGCATGTGTCCCTCCATCGCGTTGTCCTGGTAAGGCCCAAGCAGATGGCCGCGCCGTCGTGTCCTTACATTGCGATCGGGTCGCTTTTCTCAATTAGCGGTCGAGCCATCGCGGGGTGTCGGGCGGCCATTCCTTCGGAGCCGTGATGCAAAGTCCGGCCATTTAGCTTTTAGCCATACCCGGCACCCCTGGGTTGGTCGAGAGCCTACAATGCTCCCAATCCAGCCTCAATCACCGTAAGGAACGCGATGAGTGACTCGGACGGAATGGATGACCTTGTAGACGGCGGCCTGCGACAGTCGCTGATCATCGGCTCACGCATCGCAGAAACACTGGCCCGCCGACGGCAGGAATCCCAGCGCCAGAAAGAACACGCAGCCACCCAGGCGGCCTATAAGGCGAACGCCCGCCTCACAGCAGAGCGCAGCGCAGCACGCGCAGCACTCGCCCCGGTCAACAAAGACGAGTGGTGGGACAAAGCCCAGCCGCGGGACATCGCCACGGCCTACACAACCGCCGAAGCCTGGAAGAACCACGACCCCGCAGCCCTGTCCGCCGCGGAGAAGATCCGGCACGAAGTGCTCAACCGCTACGGCATCGACACCCGCGACGCCGCAACGAACAGCTCCTCCCTCGAAGCCGGCATCCAGAACGCCGCGACCGACAGCACACGGCAGGACGCGCTTGTGCGGAGTCGGGAAGAAGCCCGGGCTGCAGCCGCTGAGCACGAGAAAGCCATGAGCCTCCTCGCAGCAGCCAGCATCGAAGACCTCCGCGCCCAAGCCGCAGTGCTCGCACCCGAAATGGAACGCCACCAGGTCCCCGTCGAGTACCTGGCCAACCCCGAACTCGCGGCCGCCCTGCAGACCGCCCACGCGGCCAAAACCCCCGCAGCGGTAGCAGCCGCGGACGCCACAGTGAAGGAACGTCTCTACCTCATAGGCAAGGACGGCATCAACGGCCCCGACATCGACCAGCTCCGCAAAGAGACAGCCGAAAACGTCAACGGTGCCGGCAACGAGCACTTCGAAGACCCCGGCTTCGTTCAGGCCGCAAAGGAGATGCACGAAACCAAACTCCTGGCCGAGGCCGGCTACACCGGCTCAGAGCGGACCCCGATGGAACAGCGGTACGAGCAGGCCGAGAAAGAACTTTTCACCCGCATGGAAAGCGTCGGCCGCGAAATCGAGGACCGTGTCACCGGCAACGACAGCAGCCGCCTCAAAGACCAGGGTCTAAAAGCAGAAAGCGCGTCGGCCGCCGGATACGGTTCAGCGGCACACTTGGGGAAGTTCGCCGATTCATTGGAAAGCAGCGGGGCGAGCGAAGCTCAGGTCCGTGGGCGGCTTGTAGCCGCCCGCAGCGAGGGCACCCACCCTAGGTCAGCCCTATCGCCAGGGAAGGGTGCGGCCAAGGCGAGGAAGACCGGAGGCGGCAAGGCCCTCGGCGCGGAAAGAACCAAGAGCGGCCCAGCCCGATAGGCCACTGATACCCGGCCGTGGCCGCGGACCGTCCGGGCCTTCTCTGGGGAGCGATAGGGATACCTGGGACCCAGTTATCCAGACGGAGTCTGGACAATTGCGTTCCCGCATTTTTCGGCGAGGCAGTGTTCCACCATGCAGCCGGTACATGCGGTACCGCTCGCCTGATAATTATGTAACCGTACGGTGGCATAATTGCTCTCATGGACATGAATCCGGAGGCCTTCGGGCGAATGGTGCGAGAGAGGCGTAAAGCTCGGGGCTACACCCAGCAGTCTCTGGCCGAGGCGATCGGCGCTTCCCGGAAATTCGTCGTGGACCTGGAGGCGGGAAAGAGCGGGGCATCCCTCGGCCTTGCTCTGAAGGTGATGCGGGTCCTCGGTCTAGACATCACGGGAGACGACGCTGCTGCGGGCAGCCCGTTTGCAGATGATTTCGCGCAGACGATCCGTGAGGGGGACTATCACTTCGCTCTGCGCCTGGTAGGGGAGTATGCCGCAGCCTCTCTTTCGGCCGGGCGACCACTCATGCCACTCGCTCCGGCCATCAGTGACGCCGACTACCGGACAGCCCTCGGAGCGGTCACCAGGTGGGTGGCAGCAAAGACCGGCACCCCGGTCCCGCGTTGGGCCAAATGCGCTGGAGAGTCGACTGACCCAATCTTTCTTGCCGAGAAGCTTCACCCGGTCAGCGACCGGATGAAAGAGCTCATCCGACGCGAAACTCCCAGCGAAATCGCTGCTATGAACGTCTGGATCCGCGAACGCGATCTGGCGACAGTTTGACCAGGGAACGAGGTTTCCGGCGCGCCGACGTCATTGACCTTCTGCGCGAGGTCGAATCGCGACTCGCATCCCGCGGCGTCGCCTTGGACATCCAGGTCGTCGGCGGAGCCGCGCTGCTGCTCCACGGTGTTCTTGATCGGGCAACCGGAGACATCGATGCCCGGTACACCTCCGCAGAAATCGTCGAGGAGGTGGCCGCCGACATGGCGCGTGAATACGGTCTTCCCCCAAAGTGGCTGAATCGCAGCGCCGCCGCGTTCCTGCCAGAAGATGCGCGGTGGATTGCTGGCCCCGCCGGGACATCGTCAGCGGTAAGGCTCGCTGACCTGCGCACGTTGGCCGCGATGAAATTGGCTGCAGAGCGGTCCAAAGACATCGAGGATCTTGGGCATATCGCCCTCGCGTTGGGGATCGAACACGCGGACCAGCTCGTCCGGCTGGCCTTCGAAAAATACGGGCACCATTCCATAGCTCTGAGCGCACCGGTCGATAACTACGAGATCGTCGCGGAAGAAGCAATCAATGCCGCCAGGGCACTACGTCTCCGCCGGCAGCACCGCTAGTCCACGAACCCGGCCCGGGTGAGGAGGGGGCAGCGTGTGATTGCTGGATCCCGGCAGCAGGCCGTCGCCCCTGCCGGGGCAGGGGCGACGGGGCTTGTTGCGTTTAGGCGGGTTGGCCGGCGAGTCCGTAGGCTTCGTCATCGGATGCCTGGGGGATTTTCATTTCAAACGTCTCGGTGACGGAGGTGTAGTCGTGGTAGCCCATGCGCGCCAGGGGCCGGATCTTGGGGATGTCGAGTTTGCCGTCAACGGTGAGGACCTCATCGTTGATGTGGATCCGTTCGACCTGCGCGAAGACGATGTCGATGGTGCCCACGTTGGAGTTGCCCGTCATCCGGTGGGTTGAGAGGTACCTGCACTCGAAGTGGACGGGGCTCTCGGCGACCATTGGGGTGGGGGAGAGCTCGGCGTACCGTTTGGTCACCCCGGCGTGGTCGAACTCGTTCTCGGCGAAGGGCAGTGCCATGGCGCTGATGTTGACGGCTTCGCGGAGGTCATAGGTAGCCATGTTCCACACAAACCAACCCGTCTGCTCGGCGTTAAGAACGGTGTCCTTCCGCCGGCCGTCCGGGTACTGGTTCGCGGAGAACATCACCATGGGCGGGTCGAAGGTCAGATTTTGCCATTGGCTGTACGGGGCAAGGTTCTCCACTCCGTCGGGGCTGATGCTTGAGAGCCAGCCGATGGGCCGGGGAACGGTACAGCTCTTGAAAGGGGAATACGGCAAGGGGCTGGATTCGTGTGCGGGATCGTATTTCACAGGGATTCCTCAGTGTTGATGGTGACCGCGGCCGGAACGGCGGGCCCGTGTGGATGGGGGTGAACGGGTGCTGGGGTCGGCACAGCAGCGCTATTGCGCACGGAGCGGGACATCGCATAGTACAGAGCACCTGCGGTGACGAGTCCGATAAGCCACGCGATTTCAGCGCCGCCGAGGAGATCGGCGATGGGGCCGACGTAGAGGGAGCTGTTCATGAAGGGGATCTGGATGAGCACACCGACGGCGTAGGCGAGGAAGGCGCCCTTGTTGAAACGGCCGTATTCGCCGTCGCGGAGGAACAATTGAGCGATGTTGTAGCGCTCCCTGCGGACCCAGTAGTAGTCAACGAGATTGATGGCGGACCACGGAGTCATGAAGTACAGCAGGAACAGCAGGAAGTTTGTGAAGTTGGAGAGGAAGTTGCTGGTGGCCGCCAAAGCAATGGCCAGGGATACGGCCGAGATCGCTACGACATAGACGGTCCGCTGGCGCGGGCCGACCCGGTCCTGTCCGATGAGGCTGGTAATGATCGTTGCCAGGGACATGTAGCCGCCGTAGGAGCTCAAGGTGTTGCCGGTTAGCTTGCCCAGAATCACAGCGAGCAGCACGAGAGGCCAGATGGCGCCGCCAAGACCGGCGAGGTAGCCGACTTGATCGTTGCCGAACGCTTTGCCGCCGAGGGCGGCTGCGAGGGCGCCCAAGGTCATGGCGAGCGAACCGCCAAGGACGCTGCCCAGGAACGTCCAGCCGATCGTGGCCCGTTTGGGCGTATTTTCCGGCAGGTACCGGGAGTAGTCAGCAATGTAGGGCCCGAACGTCAGTTGCCACGACGCCGAGAGGGAGACACCAAGGACAAATGCCGCACCGTCAAAGGCGTGCGTCTCGACCACTGCCCCGATATTCCCGTCGCCGATGATCCGCACGAGCAGGATGATGAACACTACGGCACTGAGCACGGCGGCGATGTGCGAGAAACGGTGAATGTAGCGGTAGCCGACGATCGCCAGGGCTGTCGACATGAGCGCGAAGATCATGGCGCCGAACTGGGGGGAGACGTGGAAAAGGGTACCGATTGCCTGGCCGCCCAGGACCAGTCCCGTAGCGTAGAAGCCGATGTAAATCATCAAAGCGAGCACCAAAGGCAGGATCGCGCCGAAGTAGCCGAACTGCGCCCGGCTCTGGATCATCTGGGGCACGCCCAGCTTTGGGCCCTGTGCGGAGTGAAGTGCGGTGAAAAAGCCGCCGACGGCGTTGCCGAGAATAATCGCCGGGATCGACCACAAGGCGCTGTTGCCAAGGATGACAAACAGAGCCCCGGTCACCACCGCGGTGATGGACGTGTTGGCGGCGAACCACACGAACGCCAGGCTTCTGGGTTTACCGTACCGCTCTTCAGGCGGGATGAAATCAATGGAACGCCGCTCGACGGTGGCCATTGCAGACCTCAAATCTCTTAGGGTATGAAACGCGTCACACCAGTATGCGACCGATATATTGGTTGCACAAGGGCCTCCGCTAAAGTTGAGACATGATGCAACAGGGGAAAGCGGCGCAGGCCTACGAGGCAATCGAACACCTCATCGTGTTTCAGGAGCTGGCACCTGGCTCGCTGGTGTCCGAGACCGTCCTGATGGACAAAACAGGTTACGGGCGTACCCCTGTCAGGGAGGCGCTTCAGCAGTTGGCCCGGAACCGCCTGGTCGAAATCCACCCGAATAAGGGCGTTCTTGTTCCGCCGGCCTCCGTTGAAGCACAGCTGCGCATGCTCGAGTTGCGACGGGTTCTGGAAGCCCTCGCGGTCCAGCTCGCCTGCCAGGCCATGACCGGCGAAGACCGGAGCGGCATGCGGGGAATGGTCGAGTTGCTCGACGCTGACGGATTCACGCTCCCGCAATACCTCGAAACCGTCAAGGGAACCCACCAGTTGATCGTCGCTGCGAGCCACAATGAGTACCTCGCCGACGCCATGGCCCCGCTTCAGGGGCTGTCCCGACGCTTCTGGATCGCGCACGTCCGTGACGAGCAAACTGAAATCAGCGAGGGCTCCCGACTTCACGCCCGGATTCTCCGCGCCGTACTGGATCAGGACGCCGCCGCTGCCGAAAAGGCCAGCCATGCCCTCAATGACTACCTCGTGGAGTTCGCATACCGCTCAGTAAGGGCGCCGATCGCGAGCCGATGAGAGTGGGAAGCGCGGCAGCGAACGAAATCAGGATGTCGGCCGGCAGACGTGAGTCATCCCGGTGCGCGCACCTCTGACCTTCCTGCCATTCGACGGTGGCGTCAAGGGAGCTTCCTGGAAGGCGTCCGGAGCAGAGACCGGGCGGAGATCCTCGGTGACGTCGGCCCGGGTGCAGTCCATCTGGCGCTAAGCCCGCCGCAGCCGTTCGCCAGGACCGGCCTTAGGGCATGGGAAGGCTAGTGGGCGGGTTGGAGGGCGAGCTTGACGCCGAACCCCAGGAGGACGGTACCGGTGATGCTGTCGATGATGCGCATGCTGCTGGCTCCCATTGAGCCAGCGGGCGGCGTAGCCTGTGCCAAAGATCAGCACAGTGAACCACGATCACACCGAACCGCCACGGCTGCACACCGGTTGCGTCTCGTCAGCGGCTGCTTTGTCCAGGAACTTTCCCACGTGACCCACGAGCAAATGTGCCGCAGGCTGTGGCGCATTTCGGCCGAGTGTGTGAAGCTCCTCCATGTTCTCTTCCGTTCGCCGTCGGCACCGGAGGCGGACTGTCTTGGACCCACCGCGGGCGACCCGCTGCGGTGCCGGTGCCATTTAAGATGTGGTCTTAGGCGATCGAGCCCGAGTCGACCAGTCAGCTGGGGGTGACCGGTTTCGAGGCCTGTTTTAGCCATGGCGTGATCGACACCAACCCCGACGGTGTGCTCTCTGCCCATTCGAGCAGATCGGGTGTCAGATAGGGAACGAAGACATCGATCTGGATGTCTCCGGTAGGCCCGAGGCTCTCACCAGGCAAGGACGGGATCAACGGTCCCGACATTGACCAGCTGCGCAAGGAGACCACCGCGAACATCAACGGTGCCGGCGACTCACACTTCGAGGATCCCGAGTTTGTGAAAGCTGCCAAGGACATGCACGAGGCCAAGCTCCTGGCCGAGGGCGGCTTCAAAGGGACGGAGCGGACGCCCGTGGAGCAGCGGTACGAACGAGCCGAAAAGGAACTCTTTGCCCGTATGGAGAGCGTCGGCCGCGAGATTGAAAACCGCGTCACCGGCAACGACAGCAGCCGGCTCAAAGGCCAGGGCCTGAAAAGAGAGACCACGTCAGCAGCCGACTACGGATCAGCGGAACGCCAGGAAGCTTTCGCCGCATCTCTGGCAACTACCGGAGCCAACAAAACCCAAGTCCGAGGGCGCGCCGCTGCGGAACGCAGCGAGGGCACACACCCCAGCGCAGCCGTCACCATGGGTAAAGGCGCAGGCATGGCCAAAAAGACCCCCATAGGGGCAACAATGGGTGCTGATCGGGCTAAGAGCGGTCCCTCCCGCTAAGCAGTTTCCCGGCCCGTTTTGGCACCCACGAGGACTTTCGTCTCTGCCCGCTTAGGTGACTTATCGGTAGCGACCCCCGCCGGCGCAGTATGTGGTGGTGGATGTATCCACACCTCTGATCGTTGGAAATGCTTCAAGCCGGATGAGTCCTCCCACCGTGCAGCTACACCGCGATGACCCAGATCGCTTCGGACGCCGATGCGCCCAGATCGATGTCCCGGTCTCGTCCCTGAAGGCGGATGGTTGTGACGTCTGCATACGGACGGTGTTCCCGAACAAAGAGCCTTGTGTCCGGCGCGAGGCCAAGTTCGGTGAAGTAGCGCAACATCTGTGGATCCGCATCGGAAATACGGGTGATTTCGACCGCCCGGCCGGTGTCGGCTGCGGAAAGCTGGGTGGCGGCCGGCAGATGCGGATGACCCTCGGGGGTCGGTATCGGGTCGCCGTGCGGGTCCCGCGTCGGATGTCCTAGTTTCTGATCGATGCGCTCGATCAGCTTCTCGGAGACGGCGTGCTCCAGGATTTCGGCCTCGTCGTGGACCTCGTCCCAGCCGTAGCCCAGCATCTGGACCAGGAACGTTTCCAGGAGGCGGTGCCGGCGGACCATGGCCACGGCATGTTCACGGCCCGCATCGGTGAGTTCGATGCTCCCGTATGGTGCGTGCGTCACGAGGCCCTGCTTGACCAGCTTCTTGATCCCGTCGGACGCGGTCGAGGGCCTGACGCCCAGGCGTTCGGCTATTGAACTGACGGTCATGGGGGTCGCGGACCACTCCGTGGCTGACCAGATCAGCTTCAGGTAGTCCTGGGCTGTAGAGGACAAATCAGAAACCGGCATGCCATCAAGGGTACCAAGCCTGAGCAAAATGTTAGGCTTAACGAACAATTTTCTTAGCCCTATGAAGTGACAAGGAATCGGCATGCCGAAAAAGCTCTCGGAGACGTTACCGAGCAGGCGGTCCATGCTGTCCGGCGCTGCCGCGTTCGCCGCGCTCCCGGCCTTTTCCGCGCTCCAGCCCCAGGCTTCCGGCGGGCATGACGGACACGGCGGGTCCGGTAACGGCGGCGGGGTCACACCCCCGCCGAACCCTGGCTCAGTTTCGGGCGGACATTCCGGCGGCGGCACGGGAGGGACGAGTCCCACGGCGATGACGAACCATGCCGGCCACGCCGGATTCGCGGGCGGATCCGTGCTGGCGGAGCGGGCCGGCATCGATCCCACCGCCATCCTGCGGGACTTCGACCGCGGCCGGACCAGCACCCTGCCGGACGGCCGGACACTGCGCGAGTGGGACATTGTGGCGGTGGACAAGGACTTCGAAATCGCCCCGGGCATCATCTTCAAGGGGTGGAGCTACAACGGCCGCATCCCTGGCCCGACGCTGTGGGCGCGGGAGGGCGATGCGCTGCGCATCCACTTCACGAACGCCGGGGCGCACCCGCACACGATCCACTTCCACGGCGTCCACCGCGCCACCATGGACGGCACACCAGGGATCGGCGCGGGTTCCATCGCCCCGGGCCAGAGCTTTACCTACGAGTTCGATGCCACACCGTTCGGCACGCACCTGTATCACTGCCACCAGTCACCGCTGGCCCCGCACATTGCGAAGGGCCTCTACGGCGGCTTCATCGTCGAGCCCAAGGAAGGCCGGCCGCCGGCCGACGACGAGATGGTGATGGTCATGAACGGCTACAACACCGACGGCGGGGATGACAACGAGTTCTACTCCGTCAACGGCCTCCCGTTCCATTTCATGGACTTCCCGGTCAAGGTCAAGCAGCACGAACTCGTGCGCATCCACCTGATCAATGTTCTCGAATACGATCCGATCAACTCGTTCCACATTCACGGAAACTTCTTCCATTACTACCCGACCGGGACCATGCTGACGCCCAGCGAGTACACGGACACCATTTCCCAGGTCCAGGGCCAGCGCGGGATCCTGGAACTCCGCTTCCCCTACCCGGGCAAGTTCATGTTCCACGCCCACAAGACCGAGTTCGCCGAACTGGGCTGGATGGGCTTCTTCGAAGTGAGCGCATCATGACTCTCGATGAGAAAAGAAGCTCGGCGCAGGCCGCCGAACGGCACCGCCGGCCACCGCTGCCACGCTGGCTGCTCGGGCTCGGGCCGCTGGTCCTGATCGCGATCGTGCTGGGTCTCTTTTCCCTCCTGAACGCGCCGGGACTCTCCAAACTGTCCGAGGGCATTCCGCCCAAGGAGGAGATCGCCGTCGAGGACATCCGGCTGACACCCGGCCAGATCTCCATCACCGTCCGCAATGAGGGCCCGGATCCGGTGGCCATCGCCCAGGTCAACGTCTCGGACTACTACGCCCTGTTCACCCAAACCCGCGAAACCATGGCACCGCTGGAGGCCTCCACCCTCACTGTCGACTACAACTGGGTCGACGGCGACCCCTACGAAATCGCCCTCGTGACCACCACGGGCGGCAAAATCCTCGCCGAGATCGCGGCGGCACCGAGCCCGGAACGCGGCAGCCAGTTCTTCGGACTCATGACACTGCTCGGCGTGTACGTCGGCGTGATCCCGGTCGCCCTCGGGATGCTCTGGATGCCCTTCGTGCGCCGCTCCTCCAAGTCCTGGATCAGGGTCCTGCTCGGCGTCACCGTCGGACTCCTCGCCTTCCTGGCCATCGACGCGACCCTGGAAGCCGTCGAGCTCGTGGCCAACAACGGCGCCTTCGGCGGAACCATGGTCGTGTTCCTCGGGGCCCTGACCTCCTATTTGGTGCTGGAAGGAACGGACGCCTGGATGCGCCGGCACCAGAAACCCGGCAGCACCGGCCGGCCGGAGGCCCTGCCGCCCCGGCGCCTGGCCCTGCTGATCGCCATCGGCATCGGACTCCACAACCTCGGCGAAGGACTCGCCATCGGCTCCGCCTACGCAGTCGGCTCCCTGGCCCTGGGGGCCTCACTGATCGTCGGCTTCGCCATCCACAACACCACCGAGGGCCTGGCCATCGTGACCCCTCTCGCCAAGGAACCCCCCGGGCTTGGCTGGCTTGCTGTCCTGGGGCTCATCGCCGGGGCACCCGCCGTCGCCGGGGCACTGATCGGAGCCACCGTCTACCAGCCAGCCCTCTCCGCGTTCCTGCTCGGCATCGGCGCCGGCGCCCTAACCCAGGTGGCCATCAAACTGCTTCCTCTCCTGAAGGACCGGCAGGGAAAAACCTTCACCGCGCTCACCACCCTCGGCATCATCCTCGGACTGGCCGTGATGTTCGTGACCGGACTCCTCGTCCAGGCCTAAGAGACGGGGCCGCCGGAAATTACACAATTGCGTGAATGCATTGCCGCAGGTACTTCGTGGCCATGGAAAGCCACCCGCACGCCCCTGTGCTGGCCCGCTTCGGCTACGCCGGAATCAGCCTTTATCGATGACGAAGTCATCGGCCTGAACAACCCCGGAAAACCACTCCCGCCATCCCCTCCGCCCAGAAGAGCCGGGACACAGCGGACCTGGCAGGTAGCGACGACGACTCCGCGGAAAAGGAGATCTCCGGCCCCCACCAGCCGCGTCAGCGTCAGGACCGCAAGGTAGGGGAATGCTATTGAAAAGGTCAACGGGTCGGGCTGCGGCAGGTTCCCGGAGTGAATATTCAGAACGTGACATCGTGGTGGTGGTCTGCTGCTCCATCGCACGCTGAAAGCAACTCTTTGTGATCGCAGTCCGGCTTTCGAGCAGTATGGGGTTGGCCAGACGCCAGGGTGCGTCGATGAGGCGTCTCACCGGACTTCGATGGCACTCATCATGCCGAGGTCCTCGTGGTCCAGGATGTGGCAGTGGTACACCGAGCGTCCCCGGAAGTCCCTAAAAGCCACCCTGACATTTACACGACCGTTCGCGGGTACGTTGACCACGTCCTGCCAGATGGGGGTGTTCGTCCCCTGGCCGTTTTCCTCGATGATTTGCATCGGCCAGACATGCAGGTGGAACGGGTGATCCATGGGACTGGTGTTGATCAACGTCCATTCCTCCACATCCCCGGCCGCGACCGTTGTGTCTGTTCTGGCCTCGTTGAATTCCCTGCCGTTGATGGTGAAACGCATCATGCTCCCGCCCCCGCCCCCGCCTCCGCCCATGCCCATTCCCATGCCGGCGGCCAGGACGATCTGCCGGCGGGCCGCGACGGCGCCTGACCGCAGGTCTCCCAGCACCTGCTGGGTGGGCACGGCGGTCAGGGCTGCGACCGGTTCGCCGGATACGCGGAGAGTGGCCAGTGCGGCGCCGTCCGGCTGGTCTGCAGGGTTGCGTGCGCCGAATCCCGGGCCCATCATTCCCGGGAAGCTTCCCCGGTTCTGATAGAGCGTGCGCAGCACGGAGTCCCCTGTCGTTGTGGTCACGAGGAGGTCTGCCCGGTTTCCGGGCATCAGCAGAAGTTCATCCACACTCTCGGGTGTCGGGAAGCGGCCGGCGTCCATGCCGAGGAGCTGAAGCCGCTGCCCGTCGAGCCGCAGACGGAGGTAGCGGGCCACGCACGTGTTGATAATACGCCACCGTTCGCGTTGTCCTGGGCGGGCGCTGAATTGCGGGTTGCTTTGGCCGTTGACCAGGATAAGTTCACCCTCCCGGCCCATCATCCGTTCCATCGCCGGGACTTCCGGGATGTTCCCCAGGCCGTCCAGAGTGGTGTCCGAAATGACCAGTACCCGTTCCGCACTTGCCTCGATGGGTTCAAGGTCCTCGACGAGGATTGCTCCGAAGAGTCCGGCGAAGATCTGATCGGCGACCGTGCCGTGGTGGTGGGGGTGGTACCAGTACACGCCCGGGGGATGGTCCTCGGGAAGCTTGTATTCGTAGTCGAAGGTGCCGCCGGGGTCGACCGAGACGAAGACGTTGTCCCCGTTGCCCTCGGGGGAAACGTGGAGGCCGTGCACGTGCAGGTTGGTGGCCTGGGTCAGGTTGTTGACGAGCCCGATCTTCAGGACATCGCCGGCGCGTACGCGCAGTGTCGGGCCGGGGATGCCGCCGTTGTAGGCAAGGGCTACGGCCTGCCGGCCTGCCAGCAGCAGCTGTCCGGGTGCAGCTTCGAGCCGTACCTGCAGCTGGCCATTGGTGCTCCGTTCCTCCGGAGGCTGGGTCAGGTCGCTTCCCGTAACGGGGGCCTCGCGCGAGGTCAGGGTCCAGATCAGCCCGGCACCGCCGGCCGCTGTCCCCGCAATGCCGAGCCCACCCAGCAACAACGCCTGGCGGCGGCTGATGGGCTGCACTACGGGCCCTCGCCGAGCACTTTGAGGTGTTCGCGGTACTGGTCTGCGGTGAGTTCTCCTCTCGCAAAGCGCTCGTCGAGGATCTGACGGGCCCTGCTCGCCCAGACAGGCGGCGGCCCGACTGTCCCCTGTGGGCCTGTGGGCCCGTATCCGCCACGGACGCCGCCGCCAAAGACTCTGACCGCCAGCAACACCAGCAGCGCAATCCCGATGAGTAGCAGAAGAGCCCAGAGCCACATCCATCCCATGCCTTGTCCGTAACCCCACATCATGACCGGTGCCTTTCGTTTCCAGAGTTACTCCCGACTCTTCGCGCGGCCTCGGCCGACAGGTAGAGTCCGAGGTCCCGGTCTACCCTGGGCCGTCATCGCATCCGCAGCAGTCGGCCCGGTGTGCGGCGTGCGGGGTCACCAGCAAGCCGAAAGCCGGGGACTGCTGCGTCTTCTGCTCGTACGGCGACACCAGATGCCCGCCGCTGCAATCCCCGTGATCGCGTCCTAGGAAGTAGTCCCGCGGGGAGCGAACATGATCACGGCCACCCCCACCAGACAGATCACGGATCCGATGACGTCCCAGCGGTCGGGCCGGAACCCGTCGAAGACCATTCCCCACACCAGGGACCCCGCGACGAACACGCCGCCATACGCGGCCAGAATCCGTCCAAAGTGCGCGTCAGGCTGCAAGGTCGCAACAAAACCGTACAGACCCAGGGCAATGATCCCGAGCCCGGCCCACCACCACGCACGGCCCTCCCGCACGGCCTGCCACACCAGCCAGGCACCACCTATCTCGGCGACAGCGGCCAGAATAAACAGCAGCACGGACTTGGCAATCGTCATGAACCTCATCATGCCGCACGTTTGGAGGCAGCCCGCGTCGGCCGGAAATCGTCAGAACTGCGACGAGGGTCTGTAGGTTAGGAGCCCTGACAGTCCGGCCGTCCGACGGCTGCCCCTCCCTGCCGTGCCACCTAGGCCGTGCTGGTTCCGAACAGCATTCCCAGCAGATACGTCACGGCTGCAGCGCCATAGCCGATTCCGAGTTGGCGCAGTGCCATTTTCAATGGAGCCCCGCCGGAGAGCAGCGCCACAATGGCGCCGGTGGTCAGCAGGGCCAGACCGACGATGATGCCGGCGACGATCAGTGCGGTGATGCCCTGGAGCCCGAACAGGTACGGGAGTACGGGCAGAATGGCGCCGGAGGCGAAGAACAGGAAGCTGGAGGTGGCCGCGCCCAGCCCGGTGCCGACGGCTTCGTGCTTGTCGTGGTCGGGGGGTGTCGCCACGGGTTTCTCGTGGGGGTTTTCCAGCGTCTTGACGGCCTTTGCGTTTGCTTCCTCTTCTGCCATTCCCCGCGCACGGTACAGGAGGGCCAGTTCGTTGGCGTCGACGTTCAGGTAGGGAAGCCGGGCGTGGGCGTCCTCGTTCGGGGTGGAGGCTTCGAGGAGTTCGCGCTGGGAGCGGACGGAAACGTATTCCCCGGCACCCATGGACAGGGCGCCGGCGAGCAGCCCTGCCACGCCACTGAGCAGGACCACGCCATTGGACGCGCCGCTGGCACTGATGCCCATCACGAGGGAGAGGTTGCTGACCAGCCCGTCGTTGGCGCCGAAGACGGCGGCACGGAAGCTCCCCGAGAGCCTGTTACGCCCCCTGGTGGCCAAGGCGCGGACGATTTCCTCGTGGATTTGTTCGTCGGCCGCCATGGTGTCGGTGGCGTGGACATCGCCTGTGTACGGGGAACGCGCCTCGGCGCGCTGGGCCAGGGCGAGGACGAACACGGATCCGAAGTGGCGGGCCAGGAAGCCGACGAACCGGGTGCGGAGGCTTCCCTGGCGCGGCTTGCCGACCTGGTCTCCGAGCATGTCCAGCCAGTGCTGTTCGTGGCGGGACTCGGCCTCGGCCAGGGCCAGCAGTATCTCGCGCTCCTCCCCGGTCCGGCGGCCGGCAAGGTCCCGGTACACGGCCGCTTCGGCCCGTTCGTCGGCCAGATACTGGCGCCAGCGGCGCAGGTCCGCGTGGCTGGCGCTCCGGGAGGGGGCTGCTGTGTCTGTCTGGGGCAGGTTGTTCATGGTCATCCTCAAGGCAATACCCTGGACCGGACCCGCTTGGTTTTAAGGGAACCCCGGTCAGAGTGGTGTCTGACCGAAGGTCTCGCTCGCCCGGGTCCTACAAGGCCCGGGTGGCGCACCGGGCATCCTGTTGGAGGATGCCAGTATGTCGATGCGCCGCTGCGTCCGCGGCACGCGGACGGTGGGAACTACTCCCCTTCGATAAGACAAGTCTTCCATATATTCGAAGTCACTGCATGCGTTTGCATGTTTTTCGGATTGCCGAATCTTCATCTCCTGGAAGGCCTCCAGGCGTCATTTCGGTGTGCCGCGGGATTCTTTAGCGCCAGGCGACTGCGGAAAGTGACCGCTAGCCTTACCTGCGTCCGTCGTCGCCGCACGTGGAGGCACTTTTGCCACGACATGAGGACGGTCCGGTTGGTTGGCCTTCCGCGGGTGCAAACAGCGGGGGAGTGCGCGGCTTTGAGTGGCCGGGTTTCGCGGAAGCTAGACACCTCTCTGTCAACAAATGCAAGTCCCTGCAGGCGGCCCGGAGACTTGGAAAGAAGCTTGGGCCGGCCGCCTTTTCTGCTCGCCTGCACCTGGGGGCTGTGACATTTATCCCGTGGCGTTATCAGAATGTGACAATCCTCTCTTACTTAGGGTACGGTCGATTCCGTGCCGGTTCTCTCCAGGGGCGGCACTCCCGGGTCGATTGCCTAACTCTGCCGCTGCCGGGGATCCGTTCGCAGAATTCGTCCGGCAGAGACGGGGAAACCACGTTTGGCCTGGTCCAGGCCTTGGGGTGAAGCCGCGCTACTGCATCTGCAGGAGTTGCGGCCGGGTGACTCCCATCCGAATCCGACAGCTAACCCCGCAGGCATTGGGAGAGGCTACTTTGTCATGTCCACACGCGTTCATGGCCGCCGTCGCGCGGTTACCGTTCACACCAGTCCGCTCGCGAAGATTTCCAAGTCTGCCGCAGACAACTTTGGCGGAGCGGGACGGCAGGCCGCCGTCATCGCCGTTGCTTCAGGCCTCGTTTTATCCAGTGGTATCGCTGCCCAGGCCGCAGAGGCTCCGGCCCAGCAGGACGCGACACTGCCCTCCACGCAGGAAGTGACCGCCCAGGCGTCCGCTCCGCTCAGCGCCGACGCCAGCGTTCGGATATCCTTCGAACGCCCGGCCGTCACCACTACCCCCGCACCGGTCATCGAAGCGCCGGCGGCTGTCGAAATCCCTCAGCCCACACCGGTGGCCAAGACACCGGTGGCCAAGACGCCGGCGGCCCAGTCACCGGTCGCAGCGCCCAAGGTCACCGTTCAGGCGGCCCCGGCGCCGGCCGCTGCCCCTCAGGCAGCGGGCGGAGTCAACGCCACCATGCTTTCGGCCGCGTACGCGCAGCTGGGCCTCATCCAGGACTGCACGCGCCTCGTCGAAAAGGCCTTGGGCGCAGCAGGCATCCCTGTCGGCGACATTGGCCCCATGGCGTTCATGAAATACGGCAAGACTGTCGGCACCCCGGCCCCGGGTGACATGGTTGTTCAGTCCGGACACGTTGGAATCTACGCAGGCAACGGCCAGGTGATCAGCTCGGGCATGAACGGCAAGAACCAGACAGTGGTTCATCCGCTGTCGTGGTTGACCGCAACGGGGCCCGTTACGTTCGTACGCGCCGGCGCTTAGTAACACCCGCGCCCACGGCCGGTGAGGTGCTGCCTTGGGGGTAGCGCGTCACCGGCCGTTGGCATATCGCCCTCCGGTTGATAAAGGCCCGCCGCCGGTGCGGGGACGGTGCCAAAGCTACGGACGGCCCGGACGCCGTTGCCGAAATCCCGCACTGCAGATTTGGATGGCGATTGTTGTTGGTACGCAATGCGGTTCCATGTCTGATTCACGGCCAGGACGACGCCGATCATGTCCTCGGTCCCGTGGCCAGCTGGGCGACCGAGTTCGTACTGGGGTGGCGAAGCAGTCACTGTAGCTGTATCCGACGGCCCAGAACGACGTCAACAAATTCTAGACCTGGATTTCACCATCGCAGTCGAGCTACGCCGGCCCTGGCCGGAGTATCCTTCGGCGCATTCGATCAGATCCCTCTCCGCACTGGCCACCAGATGCCGTAGGAGGATCATGATGTGGCATCGGCAGGAGTCCTTTGCGCGCTGGATTGCCTGCGTCCTCAAATGAATGAAGCCCAGCCGGCCGGTGCAGCGCCTCAGTCAGCGTCCGCCCGCCAGCGCGCGGGAGCCTCAAGGAACGCGTCTACGCCATCTTCACCAGACTGGCTGTCGTGCTGGCGCTCCGCAGCCACGCGGACCAGACCACGCCCGGTGCGGCGGCGGCGACCCTCAGCATCGTGGTGATCTGCTCCCTGCTCGGGATCTTTGTCGCCGATCTCCTGAGCCTCCTGACGGTGCATTCGAGGCTCCCCTCCGGTGAGGAACTGCGCCATATGATCGCGTTCGGGGTGGAGGGTCCTGGTCCTGGTCCTGCTCCTGCTGGCCGCGGCCGGCCTCGGGTTCATGTCACGGCTGTAGCGCTCGGGTGGGCGGTAGGGGTGCTCGTGGTCTCGCTCGCCGTCGTGGGGTTCCTCGCGATCCGGCGCTTCGAGATCCCGTTGCATCACAAAGTCGTCATCATGCTGGCCGAGGTTGCGTAGCCTCTTGATGATCGGCCTTGAACTGCTGGCCCACAACCTCTAATTGCGGCCGCACACGGCGTTGCATACGCGCACCGGAAACTCCTCCGCAAGCGGGGTCAGGTTCGTCCCGACGCGTCGGGGAGAACGGAAGCGGCCCACGGCCGGCGCCGCAATCACATCATGCGAAGACGGACGGCACGGTATTGCCAGAATTTAGCTGAAGCGGAACCGGTCCAGACAGAGGCTCCGGAAGGCAAATGGCGTCACTGGTCGGTGAAAAAGCCACACCGGCTGCCCAACTGAGGGCAGACCAACCGAAGGCAGGCGGGGCCCGCCGCGGCCAACGCCCGCAAGTGCGCCCGCGGCTGGACGGCTCTGACCTCCCTGCCGGGCGCGCATGCAATCGACCAGGCTCTCTGAACGCTAGCGAAGCGAACTTTGCCGGACCGTCACTTGCGGTTCGGCGCGCTGTGGTCCGACGGGCGCCGGGACGCAGGGCACGCAACGGGTCGTCGCTCTGCGCCTTCAGTTCCTTGGTGAGCTTGCTGAGCGGGCGGATAAGTGGCATCAGCCCAACGTTCCGTTCACCGTGTCCGGCGTCGGGCTGCGACGGCGTCGATCACGAGGGCGAGCATGAGCAGGAACGCCACCGGCAGCCCGTAGAGGGCTGCGGAGGTGATCCACGCAGGAGAAACAGTGTTATTGAAGGCCATGGCCATAACAGCGCCGACGGAAGCCAGGGAGAGCGCGGCAACTGCCGCGGCAAGAATCAAGAGGACGTGCCGGAAGCGCTGTGGTGTCATAGAGGCAACGCTAACAGTTTGCCGCGCCCAGATGGGGGAGGGGGAACGGTACCCCCCGAGGTTGCTTTCGTTCTGCACGGCCGAAGCGCTCTCACCCGCTGCGCGGCAGGGCGGGCGAGCCCCGACAGGGCCGCGGCCGTTGCCGGCGACCCGGAGCTGGACGCGTCCAACGAGGGCCGGCTGCCCGGCTGTCGGACACTACACCGGCTTGCGCTTCTCTTTAGAAGCCTGACGTGCCGATGAAAACCTGGATGAAGGCGAAGAAGATGCTGGCCATCACGGCCGTGTAGAGCAGTGCGGTGATGATCCAGCCGGAATCGCTGATGATCCTGCCGGCGCCCGCGGGTACCTTGATGATTCCGTGTGTGATGTTTCGGGCGGTCACCCACACGACCATAGGGATCATCACAGCCCAGACTGTCATGCAGAGGGGGCAGAGGATGTGAATCGAGTACAGAGCCTGGGACCACAGCCACACCACAAAGGCAAAGCCGAGTGTGACGCCGGTCTGCAGCCCCGCCCAGTACCAGCGCGCAAACCTCGCCCCGGAGAGCAAAGCCATGCCAACGGTGACGATGACGGCGAAGGCAACGATCCCGATAAACATGTTGGGGAAGCCAAAAACGGAACTTTGCCAGGTCTGCATGACCTGGCCGCAGGAAATCCAGGGATTGATGTCGCAGGCGGTCTGGTAGGCGGGGTTCTTCAGTACTTCAAGTTTTTCCAGCACCAGAGCGCCGGAGGCCAGCCAACCGATGAGCCCGGAGATGACCAGGAGCCACCCGAACGGCCTGTCGCGGGTCATGCGGGGCTGTTCCGGCTGGGCGGTGTTATGCGTAGTGACGTCGTCGGCTAGCTTCACATTCCCGGCAGAATCGGTGGTGCTGGTCATAGGGTGTGGTTTCCTTTCAGATCGGTCGCCCGGGCGGGTGGTAATGCGGGGTTGCAGCCGCGGCGTCGGAGGACCGGGGGAGTACGTGGCGTTGTAGTCGGCGCCGCTGGCGCTGGGGACACCGGTGGCGCTGACCGCCCGGACTGCGATGGATCGCCCCTTCCGACTCCTCTTCCCTTTACCCCAGGGGCGGATCAGCCGGGTGAACGGTGAACGGCAGCAGGCTGTTAATCGCCGGTCCGTGTTTGCGGGGCCCTTAGAGTGCCCAGGATCAACAGGACTACGCCGGTGGTGACGAAGACGTCGGCGAGGTTGAAGGTGGGAAACCAGCCGCTGTGAAGGTAGTCCACGACACCGTCCCCGCCGAGCCGGTCAATGAAGTTCCCAACGGCTCCTCCGAGCAGCAGCGCCGCTGCTGCCCGCGAAAGTCTGGTCATGGCAGGAGCGGAGGAGACGGTGTACCAGGTCAGGGCCGCAATGATCAGACCGGTGGCGGCGATGACAATCCAGGGTGCCAGGTCCGCGCCGAGGCTGAACGCGACACCGCGGTTGTAAAGCAGCCGGATGTTGATTGGGCCCAGGTCGGTTGTCGTGCCGTCGGACAGCATGGCTTCGGCCAGAGCCTTAACGGTCAGGTCGGCCCCGGCCAGGAGGGCTGCCCAAAGCAGCAATACCGTCCTGAACCGTCCTGTCGACCGAACCGGCACGACGGGCCGGGTGGTCGCGTCGGCGCTCATACTGACGGTTCCAGTGCAGGGGAGGGCTGGGCGGACGTGAACGCGGTCTTGCGGCTGATCCGGCCGGCCCGGACGCCGTTGGCGATGACCACGATTTCGGCCAGTTCGTGGATGAGGACCACGGCGGCCAGGCCGAGGATGCCGAACAGGGCCAGCGGGATCAGCACCGCGATCAACAGCAGGGACAGCCCCACGTTCTGGAGCATGATGGCCCGGGTCCTGCGCGCGTGGTCCAGGACCTGGGGCAGGTGGTTCAGGTCCTCGCCCATCAGGGCGATGTCGGCGGTTTCGATCGCGACATCGGTGCCCATGGCACCCATCGCGATGCCGGTGTCGGCCGTCGCCAGGGCGGGGGCGTCGTTGACGCCGTCCCCGACCATGGCGGTGGGCTGGCGGGCCTTGAGCGTGCGGATGATCTCCGCCTTGTCCTCGGGACGGAGATCGGCGTGGACCTCGGTGATGCCCGCGGCCTTACCCAGCGCGGTGGCGGTGATGAGGTTGTCGCCGGTGAGCATGGCGGTGGTGTAGCCGGACGCCGTGAGCCGGGCGATGACGTCGCGGGCTTCGGGGCGCAGCTCGTCACGGACCGCGATCGCGCCGATCACCTGGCCGTCGTCCTCGATGAGGACGGCGGTGGCGCCGGCGTGCTGCATCCGCTCGACCTCGGCGGTCAGGGGACCGGCGTTGATCCAGCCCGGGCGGCCGAGGCGGACGGTCCTGCCCTCGAGCCGGCCTTCCAAACCGGCGCCGGGGACGGTGTCCACATCGGTGACAGCCGCCCGATCCGGTGCGGCGGCGAGGATGGCGCGGGCGAGCGGGTGTTCGCTGCGGGCCTCCAGCCCGGCAGCGACGGCAAGTACGCGTTCGCTGGTCGCGGTTCCGGTGGCAGCGACGTCGATCACGGCGGGCTTGTTGCGGGTGAGCGTTCCGGTCTTATCCAGCGCGATGGTGCGGATTTTGCCAAGGGTTTCCAGGGCGCCTCCGCCCTTGATGAGCACGCCGATGCGGCTGGCCGCACCGACGGAGGCGACGACCGTGACGGGGACGGAGATGGCCAGGGCGCAGGGTGAGGCGGCGACCAGGACGACGAGTGCGCGTTCAAACCACAGCAGCGGTTCCCCGACGATGAAGCCAAAGACGATGATCAACGCGGCGACGACCAGGATGCCCGGGACGAGCTTGCTGGCGATGGAGTCGGCCAAGCGCTGGCCCGGGCCCTTGCGGGACTGCTCGGCCTCCACGATGTGCACGATTCTGGCCAGCGAGTTGTTCTCCGCGGTGCTGGTGACTTCGACCTCGAGCGGGCCGGTGCCGTTAATCGACCCGGCAAAGACCTCGCTTCCCGGCCCGGCCTCCACGGGCACGGATTCGCCGGTGAGCGCCGAGGTGTCCAGGGACGTGCGGCCGGTAATGATCCTGCCGTCAGTGGCCAGACGCTCCCCGGGCCGGACAACCATCCGGTCCCCGGGGACGAGTTCTGCCGGCGGGACTTTGACTTCCGTGCCGCCGCGCAGGACGGCCGCCTCGGCCGGGACCAGGTCCAGCAGGGCTCGCAGGCCGCGGCGGGTTTTCGCCATCGAGTACTCCTCGAGGCCTTCGGAGATGGCGTAAAGGAAGGCCAGCATGGCGGCCTCCTCGAACTGCCCGAGGGCGACCGCACCGACGGCGGCGATCGTCATCAGCGTCCCCACGCCGATCTTGCCCTTAGCAAGGCGCCGCACGGTCGAAGGAACAAACGTCCAGGCTGCAACCAGCAGCGCAATGATCTCCAGGGGAAGCCTCAGCCACTGGGGCCCCGCGGCCAGCGATGCGATCCACGCCGCGAGGAGCAGGACACCGGAAACGGCGGCCGCCCGGACCTCGCGGACCTGCCAGAACCCAACGGCTTCCTCTGCCTCTTCGGATTCGCCGGTCCCGGTCTTCTCATCGCTGCAGCCGCAGGCGTCACTCATTGTGTGTTCTCTTTCGTCAAGGGCGCGCCAGGGCTGCCGGTGCCGTAGTTCGGGCACAGGCTGACCGCGTTGCCGGTGGCGGCAAGCAGTACCTCGGCCTGGGCGAGCATGTCCATCAGTTCGGGACGGGACAGCGAGTAGTACACGCTGCGGCCCTGTACCCGGCCCTCCACCAGGCCGCAATCGCGCAGGCACGCGACATGGGCAGATACGGTGGACTGGGCCAGGCCCAGCTCTGCGGTGAGGTCGCCGACGCGGACTTCACCACCGGCCATCCGCTTCACAATGCTCAACCGGGTCGGGTCGCTGAGGGAATGAAACAGCGCCGCTGCGGGATCGAGCCGGCTGCACGGATCGGCGGAAATCACAGGTTCAATCGTCATGTGACGATGATAGCGTATTTTTATGATGCCATCGCCCTAATACTGTAACGTCGACAAGGCGGCTCGCGGCGTTCCCTGCGTCCCGCGCTTCCATACGTAGAGCCCGGACATGAGTGCTCCTTCGCCCCGGGACGGGCGGGGCGATGCTGCTGCCGGGTTGGCGGACCATCGAGATTTTGACCGAGGAGACACCGATGAGCATTGGCGGATATTTCGCCGAGATGGTGCAGTCCGGTGCCTTGTTGGTGGCGATGCCGCTGGCTATGACAGCCGGCGTCGTTTCTTTTATCTCTCCGTGCATCCTTCCGCTGGTGCCGGGGTATCTGGGCTATGTCTCCGGTCTGACCGACCCGTCACGGCCGGATAACCGGCGGCGGGTCTTGACCGGCGTGGGTCTTTTCATTCTCGGTTTCGCCGCGGTGTTCACCCTGTATGGAGCAGCGTTCGGTGTGATCGGCGGCTGGATGGTGCAGTGGCAGGACACGCTGATCCGGGCGCTGGGTGTGTTCGTCGTATTGATGGGCCTGGTGCTGGTTGGCAGTTTCTCTTTCCTCCAGACCACGCGGAAACTTTCCTTCCGGCCCAGGGCGGGCGTCGCAGGGGCCCCGCTGCTGGGTGTGATCTTCGGCCTTGGATGGACCCCGTGCATGGGTCCGACGCTCAGCGCCGTCCTGGCGCTGAGCACGACCACCGGGGACCCCTGGCGCGGTGCCCTGCTGGGTTTCATCTACTGTCTGGGACTGGGAATTCCGTTTGTCTTGGTGGCACTGGGCCTGAACTGGGTTACCAGGACCCTGGGTTTCATCCGCCGGCACATCCGCACGTTCAACATCATTGGCGGTTCGCTGCTCATCCTCGTCGGGCTCCTGATGGTCTCCGGGGTCTGGATGGTCTGGATTTACCAGCTGCAGAACCTCGCCGGGACCATCACCACCCCGGTATAAACGCAAAGGACTGGATCATGAACGCCTACCGCCCCGCCCCTGCCGCCGGTGCATCCCTGCCCCGCCGGCGCACCCTCCTGCTGGGCATCGCATCCGGGGCGCTGCTGCTGACCGGTTGTACACCCCCGGATTCCCTGGCTGCCCAAGCCCGGGCCGGGGACAACAAGAACTACATTGCCGGCGACGGCTCCGTCTCCGAGTACGCGCCCAACGACAGGAGCGCTCCGGTGGAGATGGAGGGCCGGCTCTATGACGGCACCGTCGTCAAGTCCTCTGATTGGCGGGGATCGGTGACGGTTCTGAACGTCTGGTACGCCGCGTGCGCACCCTGCCGCACGGAAGCCCCCACGCTGGAGACCCTGTATCAGGAAAACAAAAGCGACGGAGTGCTGTTCTACGGGATCAACCTGCGCGATACTGCCGCGACGGCCGCCGCCTTCGAACGGACCTTTGGATCAACCTATCCGAGCTTTAACGGCGCCGACGGGGCTATCTTGCTGGCCTTGTCCGACTACGTTCCCCCGCGCGCGGTCCCCACAACCCTGGTTCTGGACAAACAAGGCAGGGTCGCGGCACGCGTGCTCGGCATCGCCGAGAAAAGCATCCTGAAAGCCCTCATTAGCAGCGCGCTGAATGAGTCCTGACAGGCGAACAAAGGGGCGCGGCTCCCAGCCCGCCGGAGCGCGCTGCCCAACCGAACAAGTGATAGCTAACTACCGATATCTGATATTATGTCGCCCTGTACTCTGCGTATCTCATCAGATGAATCATTCAGGCCCCTCTCCCGAGGAGTTCCGCGCCAGGCGTTCGAGGCCCCTTGTGCCGCAACGTGCAGGGGTTTTGTCCGAGTCCAGTCGATGTTCCCATCCATACCTGCAAGAAGAAATGAAGGACAATCCGGAATCCTCCAAGACCAGTGACCTCTCGACTGCGGCGACCAAGAGCGTGTCCGCCTCGGGTCCGCCTGCCACGTCAGTCCAAAAATGAGGGTGGTCGGAGCTGCGACCCCCTCATCCCGCCCCAGGTTGACACTTACCAATAGATTCATAACTGTTAGCGTATTGACACTACCCGTTAAACACGGAACCATTAGCGTATGGATGTAATGCGAGATATAACGGTGGCCGAGGCTGCCGACCGGCTCGGCCGCAGCACGATGTCGATCCACCGTCTGATCCACTCAGGCCAGCTGACAACCACCGGGAGGGTGGGTAAAGCCCTGTTGATAGACCGGTCATCCGTTGAGCGTCTGGCCGCCACCGGTACGCGGCCCGGCCGGGCGTGGACGGCGAAGACAGCGTGGGCCGCCATGGCCCTGCTCTCCGGCCAGAACCCCACCTGGATCTCCTCCTCCGAAAAGTCCCGCCTGAAGAGCCGGCTCCGCGAGCTTGACGCCGACGCCGTCTGTGTCCTGGCCCGGAACAAGGATAAGACCATCCGCTTCCGCGCTACCCAGGACGGACTGGCCGCGCTGAACAGCCACCTGATCGCCAGCGGCGCCTCCGCCATGCGGGACGAAACCACCGCTGACACCTTCGGCATGTCCGGCGGCGGCGGGATCGCCGAAGGTTACGTCATGGCCGGTGACGCGGCCGCGCTGGCCAATGCCTTCGGCCTGGTCGAAGACCCCGACGGCAACGCCATCATCCACGAGGTCGAGCTGGCCGAGCCTTTCACCGAAGGCCGGGCGCCGGTCGCCGCGGTCGCGGTGGATCTGATGGGATCCCTGGCCACCCGCGAACGCAGCGCCGGCCGACGCGTCATCGATGAGCTCCTCCATGTCTGAGCCGGCCATGGCCGAGGTGGCCACCGCCGACGGCCGCGAAATCTGGGACGTCCCGGTGCCCCCGGGCGGCTGGGGAACCCCGTGGCCGCAGTGCGTCGAACTGGCCAGGGCGCTGCCCTCAACCCAGTGGACACTGGTCGGCGGCCTTATGGTGCAGCTGCATGCGGCCGCGGCCGGCATGGCCGTTTCCCGGCCAACGGCTGACGTCGACATCGTGCTGCACATCGAAACAGGGGCGGCCACGACGGCGGCCGTGATGGCAGTCCTGTCCGGGCTGGGCTACACGCTTGAAAAGTCCATCTCGGATGACGCCCCGGCCCACCGGTTCGTCCGCGGCAAGCAGCAGATCGACGTTATGATCGCCGACCACCTTACCCCGGCCAAGGTTCCCAGGATCGGGGGACGCAAGCCGTTCCAGGTCGCCGGCGGCACTCAGGCCCTGCAGCGGACCGTGAACTGCCGGATGACAGCCGACGATGACGGGCCGGTGCTCATCAGCATCCCGAATGCCCTCGGCGCGCTGGTCCTCAAAGGGGCCGCCTACCGCGAAGACTCCCGCGACAAGGACCGGCACCTCGATGACGCCGTCGTCCTGTGTGCCACCATCAAGTCCCCTCTGGCCGCGGCGGCCCTGATGAAGGGCAGCGACAAGTCACGCATCCTGACGCTGCACAAGGAGCTCGCCGATCCCGGGCACCGGTCCTGGCAACTGCTGGATTCAGCGGACCGGACTACCGCGATGGATGCGCTCCGGATTTTGGCCGCCAACCACAGCCTCCCGCCGGCCAACCGGCTCAAGCTCGGCTGAGACACGCCGTCGCGGCGGAGGCGGCCACGGCGGCCGGGGCCATCCCGACGACGACGACCACGGCGGCGGCGGCGGCCGTTGTGTGGTAGGTCCTGTTCAAAGGAACCAGGAGATCGCTTTCAGTTATCCCCCAGCATTGACTCGTGCAGTGGCAGGAGGTCGGACAAGTACCTGGGCCCGCAACGATTCGAGAGCGGAAGGAATCAGATGCCGACAACCCCCACATTGAAGACCCGTCTCGGCGTGGGAGCAGCAGCGGTTCTGGCCGCCGGCGCCATGGCCGCCGCGGCCTTCAGTGCCGCCTCAGCATCCACGACGTCCCCCACCCCGTCGGCAGCTTCGACAGCTGCCCCCTCTGCCCGAGCCAAGACGAGCGCCCACGCCGGCCTCCACGGCCTCGGCTCTTTCCTGCAGATCAAGGCCTACAGCCAACAGGCAGCCGGTGACCGCGCCACGAGGACAGTAACCGCCCTGCAGAAAAGTTCTGGACGATTTCACCGTATGCCTGGTGCAGCTCTAAGTGAGAATTGCCCCTCATATGCCGGACCTAACCAAGGGAACCCAACGAAGAAAGGCACGTGTCCCCGTACGCCCGCTGATCCACTCCCCCCGGTCGGAAGGCCTGGCTTAACCGGCTATTTCCCCTGAGGAGGTTGCCGCTGGAGCGGGTACCGGGAGGGGCTGGGCTAGCTTTCACACTCGATGCAGTACGGGTGGCCGTTCTTTTCGCGTGTGAACTGGGAACGGTGCCGGACCAGGAAGCATGAGTAGCAGGTGAACTCGTCCTCGGCCTGGGGAATCACCTGAACGATCAGTTCCTCGGCGACGAACTCTCCGCCGGGGGTTATGGCGTCATCCAGCGCGTCGGCTTCGTCGAGATCGCGGACGACGCTTCTGGCATCCGGGGCGTTGGCGGATTGCAGCGCCTCGAGGGAGCGCTCCTGTGATTCCTTGACGTCGGAACGTACTTCGTCGTAATCGGTTGCCACTGCGGTGATTCTCTTCTCTAACGTTCTTACCGGACGGAAATGCAACCTACACCATCGGACCGGGATTCCCCTCGCGAGGACCGGCGGGCGCCGTCCGAGAGCCCGACACCTCGACCCGGGTCCTGGCCGGGATGCCCGAGGACCGTGCGTCAGAGCGCTGTTCGGGAGGCCCTGCTGGGCTGCGCGCCGGGCAAACCGCCAGGTCACCTAGTCCTCGGTCCAGTCCAGCGCCGCGGTGAGCCGGTCGGCGTCGGGCAGCTCATCGCGAACGTCTGCGGGCAGGGCGTCGTAGGTGTAGGAGGCCACGGCCATGGGTGAGGTCGCGCGGCCGAGGCTGTAGCGGACGGTGTGGTCGTTCTTGCTGCCGCAGATCAGGATCCCCACTGTGTCTGCGTGGGTTTCGCGGCGGAGCCTGTCGTCGACGAGGGCAATGTAGGAGTTGAGTTTTCCCGCATATTCGGGCTGGAATTTGCCGGTTTTCAGTTCTACTACGTAGTACCGGAGCTGCTCGACGTGAAAGAAGAGGAGGTCGATGTAGAAGTCGTCGCCGCCGACGTCGAAGTGGACTTGCCGCCCGACGAACGCGAACCCGGGGCCCATTTCCCTAAGAGTTTCGGTGATGCGGTCCATGAGAGCCTGCTCGAGGTCCCGTTCTGCGACTTCTCCGGACAGACCAAGGAACTCAAAAGAGTAGGGGTCCTTGGCCGCCTGCTGGGCTAGCTCCGAGTCTTGCGCAACAAGGTGTTGCGCAAAGTTCGACGGCGCTGACCCCGTGCGCTCGAGAGATTTGTTCATGATCATGTTCATCAGGACGTTGCGGGACCAGCCGTATTCGACGGCTTCTGAGGCGTACCAGTCGCGCTTTTCTTGGTCGGCAAGCTTGTCCAGCAGCACGGTGACGTGGCCCCAGGGCAATTGCGCAACAGGCTGTTGCGCAATTGCACCGCCGTTCCAGGCCCGGGCAAATGTCGTCATGTATTGAACGTTCCGGGCGGAGAATCCCTTCATCTCCGGGAACTCCGCCCGAAGGTCGTCGGCCAGTCTTTTGATGACGCCACTCCCCCACCCCTGGTGCTCCTGCTGGGCACTGACATCTTGTCCGATGGACCAGTACAACTCGATCAACTGGGTGTTGACGGTCCGCAGCGCTCTCGTGCGTGCGGCCCGGACCCGGTTCTTGAGCTCTCCGAGCAGGTCGATGTAGCCCGTGGGGAGGGTGAGGTCACGGGCATCAGTCATAGGTTCGATCCTATCGAGCCGGCCAGGTTGGAAGGGCATCTCCAGCTGGAGCTGCGGTCCTTAGTGGCTGGACCGTTTTTCGGTTTGTTGGCGCTTTGGTTTCCCGTCGCTGCTTGCCACTGACGGCGAACGGATCCCGAGGCAGCGGCAGGGTTAGGCATTCAGCACGTGAATGGCTTGTCTCGGCGGCGACGGGCACCGGTCTGACCAGTGACAGCCCCGGGGGAAGCCACATGTGAGTCATGCAGGTCGACGCGCGAAATGGCAAGAAACGGGCTGCTGCGCTTCAGAGGCCGAGAGCGTCAAGCATTGCGTCCTCTTCGTCGTCCGACCCGGCGCGCCGCCGCGTGCGGGACGGGTGAAGCGGCCTGTTGGCCGTGACCGGGGCATCCTGTTCAAGTTCCTCGCGCCGCATCCGGGCGTGTTGCTTGGCCGTGTACCCGAAGCCCACGAAGGCGAGCACGCCGAAGGTGATCCACTGCAGGGCGTAGGAAAGGTTGGACCCCTCCTGCACGGATGGTGGGGTCAATTGCAGCGGCGTTTCATCCGGTCCGGGAGACTCGGAAGCCATCAGACCATAGCTGCCCGTCATCAGCGGATACGCCAGCTGGCGCGTGTATGCCACCAGTTCGATGCTGGCCAACTGACCCTCGGGCGCGGCGCGGTCCAATCCGGGCTCCGCGGGCTTCAGCCGCACGACGGCGTCGATGATTCCTTCCGGAGGAGCAGGTACAGCATCGGGATAACCGGGCCTGAGATTCCCGATGGGCAGCCACCCCCGGTTGATCACGATCGTCTCACCGGAAGCCAGCCGAAAGGGAACCAGGACCTCATACCCGGGCGCGGCATTGTTCGGCCGGTTTCTGACGATCCGCTGATCGGACGCCAGGTAATGGCCGCGCACCGATACGGGCGTCCACTTGGCTTCGGGCTCAGCTACTTCGAAGTACCTACGGGCAGATTCGAACGGGACGGGTTCTTTTTCATAGTTCTGTTGGACACGCTGGATCTCGGCCACGGCCTGATTCCGGCGGTCCAATTGCCAGTTTCCCAATCCGACGCAGGCCGCGGCGAAGAGCGCGGCGAGCCCCAGGATCCCCAGCCACTGCCGGGTCAGAAGGAACGAGTACGTCACTGGCCGGACCGAAGGAGCGCCCCCGGCACCAGCGCGCCGCGCCTGGCTCCGGCAAGGCACGGCCCGCCCGCACCTCGCGCCCGGGAGGATTTTCTGGACCGGGATTTTTCTTCAGTAATGTCGCAGTGCACACCACCACCCTAGCCGCGGGCCCACCCCTCCCCATCCGCAAGCCAGTTCTGAGAGCCCGAACTGCCCGTGCTCCGATACCGCTGGGAAGGAGCAGCGGTCATCCCCCGCACACCAGCCGCGAGGAACCGGCCGCGACCGGTATCCGCCGGCCGGTCCGGAGAGCCAGCCGCTAAACTGCCAGGGTGCTAAATGAATTTTGGAACACCTCGACCGGCTCATACAAAGCGCTCGTATTTGGCGCCATGGGCCTGATCGCGGCCGGGATACTCCTGAACATCGCGGGAAACCTGTCCCGGATCGATGGCCTGACGGCCGCGTCCCTTCCGGTCATCGGAGTGGGCCTTGTGCTTCACAGCACAGGCGTCGTCATCCGCGGTCAAGGGGTCCGAAGCCGCCTCCAAAAGTAGCCCGGAGGCGGGCGGGCGCCGGGAGCGCCTTCCTGGCCGCCGGGGCCTCCATCCCATCCGGTGCGTGGCCTGGCGTCGGCATTCCCGCAGGCTGGACGTCTTGGGCCTTTCCATCGAACAGCCTTTCCCGACGCATAGCCGGGACACCCCCGCGGCAAGCGATTCGCAACAGGACAATGCGGGCCATGGCCAATATCTTCATTGACGGGGCGCATTCCCAGCGAACCGTAAGGTTCAGGCAGGCATAATAGAGCGGAGCTTCGGTCAACCGCTATTTGACCGGAGCTTCGCCAATTGAGCGGCGCCAGGGCCCGCGCCCGCCTGTCGCAGTGCTCCACGGGACCGAATGTAGAGGGACTGAAAAAATCGTCTCAGGTGATACCCGCGCGCAGACCCCTGTACCTCCTGTCGAGGCCAGCCCGGCCCCTCTGAAACAGCCGGTGTCAGGGACGAGGGGACGGAACCTTGAGGGCTACCGGTGGATCCGCCGGCCTCAGGAAGCATTCACGGAAAGCGCCCTGCAGGAACGTCTGCTTGGTGGCATCCGTTCATGGCGCGACTATCCGCCTTCGCTGCGGCTGTGGTTCTGGCTGATTCCGGCCATCACCGCCGCGATCGGCGGCGTCCTCCGCTTCGTCCGCCTCGACACTCCGCACAGCCTGGTGTTCGACGAAAACTATTACGTCAAGGACGCGTACTCGCTGCTGGTGAGCGGGTACGAACGCAGCTGGCCGGACGAGGCCAATGTCTCCTTCAATGCCGGTAACCCCGCCGTGGTGTTGGACACCCCCCAGTACGTGGTCCACCCGCCGGTCGGCAAGTGGATGATCGCGGCAGGAATGTGGCTGTTCGGGCCCGACAACCCCCTCGGCTGGCGGTTCGGCGCCGCCTTGACCGGAACGCTGTCCATCCTCATGATCACTCTGATCGCGCAGAAACTCTTCCACTCGCTGACGTTAGGGGCCGTCGCCGGCCTTCTGCTGGCAGTGGACGGGCACCATCTGGTGATGTCCAGGACCTCCCTGCTGGACATCTTCCTGATGTTCTGGCTCCTCGCTGCTTTCGGGGCGCTCGTGATGGACCGCGACGACGGCAGACGCCGGCTCGCCGCCAGGCTGGGGCGCCAGTCCGCCGCTGCCACGGATGGCCGGCCGTCCGTGCTTCAGCTGGTTTCCGGACCGTGGCTTGGCATCCGCTGGTGGCGCGTCGCGGCGGGAGTCTGCCTGGGCCTGGCCGTGGGCACCAAGTGGTCCGCGTTGTTCTTCCTGGCCGGCTTCGGGCTCCTGACCGTCTTCTGGGACCTGAGCGCGCGCCGGATCGCGGGCGTCCGCGGCTGGATCACCGGCGGCATCATCAAGGACGGAATTCCTGCTTTCCTGGGCATCGTCCCGGTCGCCGTCCTCGTATATGTGTCCACGTGGACCGGCTGGTTCCAGTCGAAGGATGCGTATTTCCGCCAGTGGGCCGACACCAACCCCTCAGCCCAGTGGGGGTGGATCCCGGGCCCGCTGCGGTCCCTGGCCCACTACCACCTGGAAGCGTACAAGTTCCATCAGGGACTTAGCTCCGACCACCCCTACGAGGCCAGCGCCTGGAGCTGGCTGGTGATGGGCCGGCCCACGTCGTTTTTCTACGAGTCCCCCAAGCAGGGAAGCCCCGGCTGCGACGTTGCCAGCTGCAGTTCGGCCATCCTCTCGGTGGGCAATCCCCTGATCTGGTGGAGCGCCACGGTTTCGCTGGTCATCCTGCTGTTCTGGTGGGCCGGGCGCCGCGACTGGCGGGCCGGCGCTATCCTGGCCGGGGTTGGTGCGGGCTACCTCCCGTGGTTCCTGTACCCGGAACGCACCATGTTCACTTTCTACGCCGTGTCCTTTGAACCATTTCTGATACTTGCCCTGACCTACTGCCTGGGACTGGTGCTCGGACGGCGGCACGACCCGCTGTGGCGCCGGCGTTCCGGGCTCTACCTCGTGGCATTGTTTGTGGCCGGAGCAGTGCTGCTCTCGGCGTTCTTCTATCCCGTCTGGACCGGGGAAATCATCCCGTACCAGGACTGGCGCTTCCGGATGTGGATGCCGTCCTGGATCTAGGGCACAAGGCCGGCGACCCCCTAAACCGCAGCAACGCGGCCGGCAGGGGACTTCGCCAACTTGGTAATCTGTTCAGGCGTTCCTGTAACGTCGCTGGAGGAGGTTAACGCTGCGTGTGCCTCCAGCTTTGCGCCCTGCCGCTTTCGGCGCGGTTGCATCAGCCCCGACTCTCCCAAGGATCCATGAAAACGATGACTTCAGCCGACGAGGAACGCCAGAACCCCCCGCACCCCGGACCCGGCACGGGCCCGGACGCAGGGATGCCGCTGGGCGCCCGGCGCCTGGTGCTCATTGGCGGGCTTTGCGTCCCGGTCGGACTGGTCGCCGGGCCCTACCTGCTTGGTCTTCAGCTGCTGGCTGTCGGCGGTGTCGTGGTCGTGGCCGTGGCATTGTCATACGGCCCTGGCCGGGCATGGTTCTGGAGGTGGTCCTGGCTTACGGCGGCCGCGGGCGCTCTCTGGATGGCAGCCACCATCGCATACTGGGGGACCATCGTCGCCGCGGCAGATGCGTCCGCGCCACTGTCGGGCTGGTCCCCGGTGTTATTTAACATCGGTGCCGGAGGTCTTGTCATCATGGCCGCCGCCGCCGCCGGTGGGGCGCTGGCGCGGTACCGTTCCCGCCGGGCGGCGGCCGCGGCGGCCTGACGCCCGGGCCCGACCCCGGTACCGGATAGTCCGGTCGCCGGGGTCAGGCCGGGGAGTGCGTGCCGGGGCTTTAGGAGTTCCTGTTCCTGTCCCGCCTGCGGCGGCCCAGGAAGAGGATACCGGCCAGCGCGGCGATAACGGCGGCCGCTATGCCCAGCGTCATCAGCGCATTGTCGTTGTTGGGTGGTGCGGCCCGTTCAAACTCCGTGGTGCCTGGCGCGGCGGATGCCGGAGTCGGTACCGGCGAAGGTGCCGCCGATGCCGGCGAAGGTGCCGCCGATGCGGTTCGGGCAGGGTCCTGAACCGTGTAGGAGTAACTTCCGTCAATCGGGTGTCCGTCGGAGGAAACGGCCCGCCACAGCACTTTGTGAGGCCCGTTGGCCCCGGGGACGACCGTGGTGGAAATCGTTGCGCCGGCGACGGTCACTTTCCCGTCGCTGAGCGTTTTTCCCTCGCCGTCGGTAACGGTGATCACGCTGAGGTTCAAGCTTTTCGAATCGGTCGGCGGCTCCGAGAGGGTGAGCGAGACCGTCCCCGGCGCGGAGGTCACGGTAGCGTCCGCGGCCGGGGACGTGGACTGAAGGGCGTCGTGGGCCAGTGCCGGTCCTGCGGCAACCGCAGGGATAAGCAGCCCGGCGGCCAGTGCCAGGCCTAGACGGACGCGTTGTTTTTGGATCAGGTTCATGGTGGGGTCTTCAATTCTGGATCGTCGGAGAATGGCTGGCAAGGCCGCATGGCGGCCGACCTCCAGCGGCGGTCCCCGGGCCGGAACCTCCCCGAGTGCACTCCCCCGCCGCGCGGGCCGCCTGCCGCCGATGACGGCCAGGCGCAACACCGGCAGCATGCCCCCCGGAACCGGTGGCTCAATCAGGATCCGCAGCCACGCCGCCAATGCCCACAACGATGCCTCTGTCCGGGCGAGCACGAGAGCGGTGGCAAGCGTGGCCAGAACGTGCAGGCCAAGCATGGCAGCGGCGGGATCTGCGGCCGGCGTGACCTGAATGAAGGTCTCAGGTCCGGGCACGGGAAGGATCGGCCCGCCGTGCACGTGGGCCGCAGGCCGCGCGGCCGATACCGCCGGACCGGACAAGGCAGAGAAGACCTGGTGAACAGCGAACTGTCCCGCAAGGAGATACCCGGCAAGCGCCGGGGCGGTCATTTTGGCCCCGGTCAGCGGTGCTGCGGCCAAAGTCGCCAGCGCTGCCAGCGCTGCCAGCGCTGCGAGGACCTGCGGTGCCGGCAGTTCCCCGCCGGCGGAAACATGCGCAGCCGCCGCGAGGGAGAGAACCGTCCCGGCGACGGCAAGGGCCCGCGGGATCCGCAACGGGGCACGCGGAACATTCACTGTGCCGGGATCCTTCCTTGAACATCAGCTTTGCGTTGCCCAGGAAATTTGGGCCGAACGCGTCCGCCGACCGCCGTGCCCGGTCGGGGGACCTATTTGGTGGCGTCGGTGAGTTTCTGGCGAAACTGTTCTTCGGTGTTAAGGACGAGTTTTTCGCCGTTGAGGAAGAACGTTGGCGTGCCGGTCACTCCCAGCGCTTTGCCGTCGGCGACGTCTTTACGGATCCGGTCAATGGTTTTTTCGTCCGCTACGGCGGCGTCGTACGTGGCCAGGTCCAGGCCCATTTCCTGCGCATAGGTCCTGAACAGGGGTGCCTGGGAGTCCTGCTTTTCGCCCCATTGCGGCTGGGTGTCGAACATTTTGGTGTACATCTGCTCGTATTTGCCCTGCTGCGCGGCGGCTTCCACGGCCAGGGCCGCGGTGCCGGAGTTCCGGTGCCCGGGAAGGGGGAAGTAGCGGTTGACGAAGGTGATCCGGTCGCCGAATTCCTTTTTCAGGTCTTCCACGAGCGGCTGCGCCGCGCGGCAGGATTCGCATTCGAAATCCAGGAACTCGACCAGCTGGGCTTTCTCTGTGGTGGGTGTGGTGACGCGGTGGCTGTCCTCGCGGACGAGTTGGGCTTCGGCTACCGGCTGCGGTGCTGGTGGTGCCTGCTTGGCGGCGGTGAAGACCGCGTACCAGATCACGCCGGCGGTGACGATGACGCCCAGGAGGATCCAGAGGACCAGGCGGACCTTTTTCGCGGGGTCCGGCGGGGCGGGGGCTGTCGTGGTGTGTGTCATCAGTGGTGGATGCTTTCCTGGTCGCGGTGGGCGGCGGGTTCGATTTGAAAGGTGGAGTGTTCGACGCTGACGTCGAAGTGTTCGGCCACGCAGCTCTGCAGGTCCGCCAGGATGGTCGCGGCGTGCCCGTCCGTCATGCAGCCGTCCTCGACCGTGACGTGCGCCGACAAGACGGGTGTCCCGGAGGCGACGAGGGAGGCGTGCAGGTCGTGGACGTCGATCACGTGCGGCAGGGCCAGGATGTGCTCGCGGACCAGGGCCATGTCCAGGCCCTGCGGGGCGTTTTCCATCAGCACGTTAACGGTGTCCCGGAGCAGCTTGAGCGTACGGGGAATGATCAGGACACCGATCAGCAGGGACACGACGGCGTCGGCCTGGACCCAGCCGGTGACGGCAATGATGATCGCCGCGACAATCACGGCCACCGACCCCAGCGCATCGTTGAGCACTTCCAGGAACGCGGCCTTCATGTTGAAGTTGTGGTTCCGGCCCGAGGCCAGAACAATGAGCCCCACGGCGTTGCCGGCAAGGCCGATGACGCCGAACCACAACATCGTTCCGCCTCCGATTTCGGGTGGCTCGATGAGGCGGCGGATGCCCTCAACGATGACAAACCCGCCGACGCCCAGCAGCAAGGCAGCCTGCCCGGCCGCGGCGATGATTTCTGCGCGCTTGTACCCCCAGGTCCGTTTGGCCGTGGCCGGCTTCAGTGCCAGCGAGGCGGCGATCAGGGCGATGAGCAGCCCGGTCGAGTCGGTGAACATGTGGCCCGCGTCGGCCAGGAGCGCCAGGCTGCCGGTGAGGACCGAGCCGATGATCTCCGCGATCATCACGGTGAACGTGATGACGAAGACGAGAATGAGTTTGCTGCGGTTACCCGCGGCGGCCGCGCCATGGTCGTGATCGTGCCCGCTCATGGGCCTACCTTCGTCATGCGTTCCTGGCCGGTCAGCGGGGACGGCTTGTCCTGGGGACAATCGGGCTCGGCACAGCTGCAGATCGGGTCGACGGTCAGGATTGTGCCGAGCAGGTCATCCAGGGCGTGCACCAGTCGCGGGTCCGAGAGTCGGTATTGGACCCGTCGTCCTGCGGGGTCCCCGGCCACCAACCCGCAGTCGCGCAGACAGGCCAGGTGGTTGGAGAGGATCTGGCGGCTGACTCCGATCCGGTCGGCAAGTTCCGAGGGGCACGCCGGGCCGGATTTGAGTTCGAGCAGGATGGCTGCCCGGGTCGGGTCGGCCAGTGCCTTGCCGAAGCGTGCCAGAACATCGGGCGTGGACAGTATGCGCATTTCCCGGATAATACAGTGATTTCTGGATTCGGAGCATTTCGTGTTCTGTCCGGCTGGCAGTTGGGTGCCGGGGCGGAGGGGTCGCAGTGCGCTAGTTGGCCCGGTCATGGGTCCGGTCCGTTGCGGTGCTGCGTTCCTCGAGGCGGGCGAGCATGGCGTTGTAGGCGGTGAGGTCGGCGTCGTTGTTCCGGGCTGCGGCACGGTCGGTGCGCCGGGTTTCGCGGGCATCGGACCGTGACCACATGACCGCCACGCCGAGGGCAATCAGCACGGTGGGGATCTCGCCGATACCCCAAGTGATCGCACCGGCCATCTGCTGATCCTCCAGCGCCGGCAGCCCCCAGTCCCGCCCCAGACCGGTGAACCAGTCCGACTGGATCAGGGTGGTTGAGCCCATCAGGGTCACGCCGAAGAAGGCGTGGAAAGCCATGGTGGCCAGTAGCAGCAGCAGCCGCAGCGGGTAGGGCGCACGGCGCGGAACAGGGTCGGTGCCGATCATGGATAGAACAAAGAGGTAGCCGGTGATAACGAAATGGACCGTCATTAGTTCATGCCCGACGTGTTCACGGAGGGCGAAGCCGAACGCGTCGGAGTAGTAAAAGAGAACGATGGATCCGGCGAAGTTGGCGGCAACGAACAAAGGGTGGGTCACGATGGCGGCCACCCGTGAATGGACCAGAACCATGATCCATTCCCTGGGGCCGCGGGAACTGTCATGCCGTGGGGCCAGTGTTCGAAGCGCGAGGGTGACCGGGGACCCGAGGACGAGGAACACCGGGACGACCATGGTTAGAGCCATGTGGTCCAGCATGTGGGCGCTGAACAGGACCCTGCCGTAGACAGACGGACCGCCTGAGGTGAAGAACACCAGTGCGGCCAGGCCGGTCAGCCACAGCAGCGACCGGGCCCAGGGCCAGGTGTCACCGCGGACCCGGAGGCGCCGCGCGGCCCGCAGATACAGATAAGCGCCGGTCACGGCCACGGCGATCCAGAGCCAGTCCGGCCGCCAGACGGTGAACCACCGCTCTGCAGTCAGCTCCGGGGGCAGCAGGTAGCCGGTGAGGATCTCTGCCGGCGTCAGGGCCGGCCGGATGTCCTCTCCCCCGGGCGGAGGCGTCCGGCTCAGGGCCGCGGCCAGGCCGCTGGCCGCGCCCATTATCAAAAGCTCCACGACGATGAAGCGCCACAGCAACCGGGTGTGCGTCCCGGGTCCGGGCTTCAGGGACAGCTGCGGGAGGATTCGTCGGCGGTGCAGTAAGCCGATGGCGCCCAAAACGAGGGCGGCAGCTGTCTTGCCCAGAAGGAGGACGCCGTAAGGCGAGGCCAGCCCCGCGGGGAGGTCGATGCGGATGGCGGCGTTGATGATGCCGGAGGCGACCACGAGGATGAAAGCGAAACCGGCCAGGGTAGAAAACCGTTCCAGGACCGCCGCGGTGTCCTTGCCAAAGGCAGTCCCTCCGACCGTCAGCGCAATCAGCCCACCCAGCCACAAGCACACCCCCACCAGATGAAGGCCCAGGGAGTTGATGGCCTGCTCGTGGTCGCTGCCGCCGGCAGCGTGCCCGATGAGGATCATTGGAAGGAGCCCGGCCAGGGACAGCAACGCCGCAGCGGCGAGTCCGCCGCGGGACCGGAGACCGAACGTGAGCGTCGATACCGACGCGGAAATGATGACCACCCACAGCCACGCTGTCCCTGTCGGCAACTCGGTGATGTAGGAGGCCAGCTGGGAGGCGTATTCGCTGCTGCCGGAGATGGGGATGCCGGTGATGTCGGAGAAACTGAAGACCAGGACGGCCATGGCGGACAGCGTCCAGAGCACGCTGGCCGTGGACGCCAGCACCATGATGCGGGTGAACGCGGGGTGCTCCACCGCCGCAGAGACCGGTCCCCTTCGGCCGGGGTTCCCGCGCCCCGGACCCCGCAGCGCCGGCGGGATGATGCAGGCAGCGAAAACGAGGGCGCCGATGGTTGCGGCGGCGGCGGTGTTCTGGAGAGTCTGGGCGATCCCGTAGCCCCAGCGCACCAGAGCTCCCGGGTCCCGGGTTTCCGGAGGCAGGGCGGCGCTGCCGTATGCACTGGCCGCCAGGACCGCCACCACCGCAATGACACCGGCAACGGCGAGCCACACCAACCGCGGCGAAACCGTCGGCGTGTTGGCAGAGGCGGGGGCTTTCAACGCCACAATGCATCCTCAAAGTCGTGGGTCCGGACTCGCTGCCGTGTACAGCCGCAGGCGGTGCCGGCGCACTGCCGGTCTCAACCAGATTATCTGTAGAGTTGTTCACACGTTAAACGGACGCCCGGGGTAGTCCCCCGCCGCGGAGTAAATGCGAAGCATTAGCATTAGAGGTAATCTTGACAAATGACCACAAGCTCACGGCCCCCGACACCTGCCGGCCAGGTCAGCGAATGCTCCCTCCGCCTGGTGGATGCCGACAAAGTCAAACAGGTCCGCTCCCGGATGCCCGCGGAGGCCGAGGTCGCGGACCTTGCCGTCATCTTCGGCTTGCTCTCGGATCCGGGACGGGTCCGGATCCTCATCGCCCTGCTCGAAGGCGAAATGTGCGTCTGCGATCTGGCCGCCACCACGGGCCTGAGCGAATCCGGCGTCTCACATGCCCTGAGGCTGCTGCGCGGACCACGCGTGGTGACCGTCCGGCGCGCCGGCAGGATGGCCTATTACTCGCTGGCGGACGCCCACGTCCGCATGCTCCTGGACCTGGGCCTGACACATGTCGGGCACACCGGGCAGGACAGACTGAAAATGGTCGCCGGACGCTAACGCACCCGGCACGCCGGATCCGGGTGCCGTGATGACGGAACCGGAAATCGACGGGCCCGTCTGGATCCCGACGCTGCCCCCTTCGCTGGCCGAATACTTGGCTCCCAACCTGCAGCCCATACCATTGATACCGGCTCTGGCCGCTCTCGGCGCGCTGCTGTATCTCGCCGGTGCCATAAGTCTCTGGCGGCAGGGTCGGCGCTGGTCGCCGGTCCGCACCGCATCCTTCCTAACCGGCTCCCTGGCCATCATCGTGGTCATGGGCGCCGGGATCGAAGGCTACGGGCTGCGGATGTTCTCAATCTTCATGTTCCAGCAGTTGACGCTGATGATGGCCGTGCCGCCGCTGCTGGTAATCGGCTCCCCCGGGACGCTGCTGTTGCGGGCTACACCTCACTTCGGGCCGGGCCGGGTGGTCCTGCGCGCCGCCATTTGGGGTCTCCGCTCCCGCTGGGGCCGGCTGGCGATCCACCCGGCCTTCATGGTGCCGCTGTTTCTGCTCAGCTTCTACGGCGTGTACTTCTCCGGTACTGCGGATCTCCTCCTGCCCAGCTGGTACGGGCACGTCGGACTCGAGTTGCTGTTCCTGGCCGCCGGTATATTGTTCACGGTTCCGCTGATCTCAGCGGACCCGCTGCCGACGCGCCAAAGCCATTTCGGCCGGATGATCGATATGTTCGCCGAAATGCCCCTGCACGCGTTCTTCGGCGTCGTCCTCATGATGGCCACCGCGCCGATGATCGACTTCTTCTCCACACCTCCCCCGCAATGGAACGTCAACCCCATGACGGACCAGGGAGTCGCCGGCGGCCTGGCCTGGTCCTACGGGGAACTGCCCGGGGTCCTGATGCTCATGTTCATCCTGGTCCGCTGGCAGCGGGATGAGGCCAAAGGCTGGGTCCGCTCAGACCGGGCCGCCACGACGGAGGGCACTCCGGAGCTGGACGCGTATAACGACTACCTTCAGCAGCTGGCCCGCCGGCCGGAACGCCGCCGGTGATCCTCACCGCCCCTGCCCCGGTCTTGCCGGTTGCTCCGGACGAGATGAGTGGTCTATGGGCTTCCCGTGCGACTTATCCGGCCGCGTCTCCAGCCTGCGCGCAGGAATTCACTCGCCGGGACGGGTAGGGCGCGGCGTTCTTCGTTCTTAGTCAGGACGCCGTGCCATCACCGGCTCTACGGGTGCGCCCGAGGGCCTGACGGATTCCTCCTCCGTTGCCGGTTCGCGGTAGGCGAGGAGGCGGAGGGCGTTGGCGACGACGAGCAGGGTGGATCCTTCGTGGATCAGGACGGCGAGGCCGATGCCGATGGTCCCGGTGATAGTTGCCGGGATCAGGACAGCAACGACCCCCAGGCTTGCCCAGAGGTTCTGGCGGATGATCCGGCTGGAGCGCCGGCTGAGGTTCACGGCGAAGGGGAGCCGCTCGAGGTCATCTCCCATGAGCGCGACGTCGGCGGTTTCCATGGCCACGTCCGAGCCGGCGGCGCCCATGGCGATCCCGACGGTGGCATTCGCCATCGCGGGTGCGTCGTTGACGCCGTCGCCGACCATGGCGACCTTGTGTTCCCTGGTGCGCAGCTCGATCACTGCCTTGACTTTGTCTTCAGGCATCAGGTCACCGCGGGCCTCGTCGAGTCCGAGTTGTCCGGCGACGGCGTCCGCTACGGTCTGGTTGTCTCCGGAGAGCATGATCATGTGACGGATGCCGGCCTGGCGCAGCCGGGAAACGACCTGTTGCGCGGAGGCGCGGGGGGTGTCCATGAGGCCGAGGACGCCGAGGTACCGGGTCCCCCGGCGGATGACCATGGTGGTCCGCCCGGATGCCTCGAGCCGGGCTGTCGATTCCGTGATTTCCGCAGGTAACGGTGCGCCGCCGATCTCGCTGAAGAGCCGTTGCTTGCCGATATGGATCTCTTCACCGTCGATCAGGGCGCTGACGCCGCGGCCGGTAATGCTGGCGGCCGCACCGGCCTTGAGCAGCGGCGTCCCGTCGAGCCGGGCGCGCGCGGCCTGCACGATGGCGGCGGCCAGCGGGTGATCGCTCTGTGATTCGACGGCGAGGGCGACGCTGAGCAGTTCGGATTCCGTGACCCCGTCGACGGGTTCGACGTCGGTCATTTCCGGTTTGCCCTCGGTGAGGGTTCCGGTTTTGTCGAAGGCTATCGCGCGCAGGGTACCGAGGTTCTCCAGCGCGCCGCCGCCCTTGATGAGCAGGCCGCCGCGCGCGGCCCGGGCGAGCCCGCTCAGGACAGCACTCGGGGTCGAGATTGCCAGAGCGCAGGGACTGGCGGCGACGAGAACCGCCATGGCGCGGTACAGGGTGGCGGAGAACGGTTCGTCAATGACGAGGCCGGCGAACAGCAGCACGACGACCAAGGTCAGGACCGCGGGTACGAACACCCGCTGGAACCGGTCGGTGAAGCGCTGGGTGGGTGAGGTCTGGGCCTGGGCTTCGCTGACCATCCGCACGACCCGGGCGAGCGTGGAATCCTTGGACAGCCGGGTGACCTCGATTTCCAGGACGCCGGGCCCGTTGACGGTGCCGGCGTAGATCCGGCTTTCCGCGGGGATGTCCTGGCCGCTGCGGGGCGTTCCCGGGTTGATCGGGGTCTTGTCCACCGGGATGCTCTCGCCGGTCACGGCGGCCTGATCGACGCTGCTGTGGCCGACAGTGACGAAACCGTCGGAGGGGATGCGGGTGTTCGGTTTGATGATGACCGTGTCGCCGAGCCGGAGCTGTCCGACCGGGATTTCCTGCTCAGTTCCGTCGCGCTTCACGACCGCGGTGGCGGGGGCGAGTTCGGCCAGTGCCTGGATCGCCCGCCGTGCCCGGCCCATGGCATAGCTTTCCAGGGCGTGTCCGATGCTGAACAAGGCCAGCAGCAGGGCGCCCTCGGCCAGGTCCCCGAGCACGGCCGCGCCGGCGGCCGCGACCAGCATCAAAAAGTCGATTTCGAACCGTTTGGCCATCACCGTCTGGATGGCTTCCTTGAGCGTGTAGTAGCCGCCAAAGAAATACGCCGCGATGTACAGGGCCGTCGAGACGGCGTCCGGCACCGCAGGGCTCAGCCCGAGGAAGAAGCCCGTCGCGAGCGTCAGGGCGCACAGCACGGCGAAGATCAGTTCGCTGCGCTCCCCGAAGATCCCGCCGTGCTTATGGTCATGATCTTGATGCTTTTCATGCGCTTGGGCCTCCGGAACGGCAGCTGCGGCGCCGCCGGGCTCAGCGGCCTCAGGGCCTTCTGCGGCGCGGGGCCGGCTGGTGCGCGGTGGTGTCCCGAAGCGCTCCAGCAGGTCCACGATCGCCGGATCCGAGGTTTGGTCGGCGAAGTATTCGACCGCGACGGAACCTGTCGGAGAGACGTGGGCTTCGGCGATCCCGGCAGTGTTGCGCAGCCGCTGTTCCAGCAGCTGGGCCCGGGCGGGCCGTGACACGCCGTCCACGTCGAGGCTGAGGTGTCCGAAGTCGCTGTCGACCCGGGCACCCAGGGACAGGGCGAGTTCCCGGATGCGTTGCAGGCTGATGATGTCGGGTTCGAAATGCACGCACAGCTGCGCCGCGGCTTCCCCTTCTTTGACGTGGGCGCTGATGACGCCCTCACGGGCCTGCAGGCCGACGGTGAGGCGCCGGACGCAGGCATCCTTTTCGTCCAGCGCCTCGGGAAGCACTGTGTTCAGGTCAAGTTGTGTGTCGGTGGCCATGGGTGCCGTTCTTGGATTCGGGACACGAGGTCCGCTGCGGATGGAAAACCGGGGCGTGTCAGGTCTTACCCGAAGAGGTCCCCGAGGAATCCGCCGCGCTTGCGGCCATCGTGCCTGTCCCCGTGGCCGGAACCGCGGCCGTCGTGGCCACCGTGATGGCCCTCCCTGCGGTCAGAACCTTGCGGCTGGCCGAATCCCGGGCCGGGGGCCGGTGGTGCGTAGAAGGAGCTTTCGGCATCTATCAGGGACTCCAGTTCGCCGCGGTCCAGGAAAATGCCGCGGCACCCGGTGCATTGATCGATGACGATGCCGTTGCGTTCGTAGGGGCGCATTTCTGCCCCGCATTTGGGGCAGGTCAGAGCGGCGGGTAAAACGTTCATGAGGGCTCCTGATGGATAGGGTGCATGGCTGGTTCGGAACCGGCCGGGACGGCTGAGCTGGTGGCCGGAGAGTGGCCGACGTGAGTGATGGCCAAATCAAGAAGCATCCTGACGTGGCTGTCATCGAGCCGGTAGAAAACGTGTCGGCCCGCGCGGCGGCCCGCAACGACGCGCTGCGCCCGCATGAGCCGAAGTGCCTGGCTCACCGAGGATTCACTGAGCCCGCTCACCGAAGCCAGATCATGGACACAGACCTCACCTGCTTCAAGCAAAGCGGCCAGAATCCGGATACGGCCGGGGTCGGCCATCAGCCGGAACACCTCTGCGAGGCGCACCACGTCGGCCGCGGACGGCAAGGAATTACGGAGGGCATCGACACTCGCTACTTCGCCGGCCAACCGGGGCCCGGACACCCCGTGGGGGCTTCGAAGAGGCCGAACATGAGTGTTCATATGAACACATTATCATTTGTTCAGATATTAGCCATGGGACAGGATCTATCAACGACCGGGTAAGAGTGGGGCGTGGCGGACCAGGCGGTTGAAGATCGCGTGGTCGGGGGATGCAGAGGTGCCCGGATCCCTAGGCAGCCTAGAGGCCGGCCATGACATAGATGGTGAGGAAGCCGAGGAAAAACATGGCGCCCAGGAAGGCGGTTTCGGCGTGCTCGTGGGCCTCAGTCAGTAGTTCCTCGACGACCAGGTACAGGAGTGCGGCGGCACCGAAGGCAAGTACCAGAGCCAGGGTTTGGTTGCTGGTACCGCCGAGGGCAGCCGCTCCACCAACGGCTCCGACGCCCGTGAGCAGGCCCAGACTGCTGGTCGTGGCTACCGCCCGGGTCTGCGACAGGCCGTTCCGGGTCAGGTTGATCGTGACGGACAGGCCTATGAAGAGTATTTCGATGGTCAGAGCAATCGTCAGGATCAGGCCCTGTCGCGCACCGAGCGACGCCCCCAGGCCGACGAGGATGCCGTCCAGGAGCAGGTCGATTCCCACGGCCGCGAGCAAGCCCACCGGCAGCCCGGACCCGGGCGTTTCCTGCTTCTTCTCGAGCCGCCGGCCGAGCGCGCCAAGAGTCAGCATGACCGCCGTGCCAGCAACGAACCCGGTGATGGCCCAGGGCAGGCTTCCTTCGTTCCGCAGGTCTGGAAGCACCTCACCGGCCAGTGCTGCCATCACGACCCCCGCGGCGAAATGCTGGACAGCGCTGGTGGTCTTCGGGCCCGGGGGACGCAGAACGGCGACGACGGAGCCGATGATGGCCGCCGCCACGGGGAAGGCCACAAAAACTGCGGCATCGGCAACGGCCGCTGATGTTCCTGTCATGATGTCATCTCCCGAAGCTTGTGCCATGTGACCGAGGCGTGGGTTTGATGATGGAGCGGCTGGCCCGAGAGGGCCTCCATCCGAGGTACGGCGCGCACGGTGGCATCACCACCAGCGAGACCAGTCCACGATGGCAGGGTACCTTCCCCTTTCGCCGGCAGGGGCCCATTCCGCGGTCTTTTGAGCAATATCGGACAATCATGATTTGGCTCGCCCCTCAGAGGGGTCGTCCAGGCTTCGGCTGCTGCGGTGATTGGCGCTTTCAGGGTGCTTTCGACGAAATGCCCAGAATTCGGGCGATGACCTGACCCTGCTTGTCCAAAACGCGGGTCGCAGGGACAGCCCGCGGGAGGACGAACCGGGTCATCGACGGCAGGATGCCGCCAACATTGTCATCAAAGCTGAGGGAAGCCCGCGGAGAAGGTCCGTTCGAAGGCCACTGCGGTCGGGCGTCGTCGCGGGCATTGACCCCGTAGAACTGAACGCCCTCGTCTTTGGAATCCTTATGGATGCGGACAGGTCCGGCGGCTCGGCACGGCCGGGACTGCAGGCTACATGCCGGACGTTCAGCAAAACGACCTTGCCGGCCCGGGCCTCGGGGAGATTGCTTCCCGCTGAATAGCCGGCAGCCGAGGGAAATGTTGGCGCCCCTGGATTCCTGCGGGTATTCGCTGACGGAGCCGACTCCGGCGATGTACTTCTTGTTGTGACCCCGCCCGCGCCCGATCGGGAAGGTCATCCTGTGCTCCGCAGCCTGCCAGTGCGATTGCGGCTGTCCCGGCCCGGGGCCGGCCCTGCGGTGAGCAATTTGACCGGGTCAACTGATCGTATGAAGATATTCACAGTCCTTTAATTCTACCGGCCGTAGAACAACTCGCACCAGCCCGGGTACTCACGGGGCCAGATTGTCACAGAATTGTAACGGAAGGCCTTTGGTTGTAACGTTGATTCAGAATTTCCTGTACTAAAACTTCCGATACCGCTTCCCGGGCGGGCCGCCTGCCACGGGTCACGCATGAGCGTGCGCGATTCGCCGGGCCCGGGGCAGCTTTACTTGCCGCGGCCGTCGATCGCAGGCGACCCGAAAGGATCCCCGTGCCAGTTCCTTCCCGCCGCGGACGCCGCATGGCGACACCGAACGACCGCCGGCGCCACCGGGCCGCCCCTGCCGCGGCAGGACGCCACTTCACACGCGGCGCCGAAGCCAGGCCCGTTGTCCGCGGGTGGATCCCCGGCGCGTCAGCGATGGCGGCAGCGGTGCTGCTCGCTGCCGGCCTCCCTGCCGCCCACGCCCAGCTCGGACATGAAATATCCGGACCGGCAGCTGCGCAGGAGGCACCCGAGACAGCAGGCCCTGGCGTCGAAGCATCCGCTGCGGCCACCCTCACCTTCCCCAGGACAGACGTCACCACCATCGCCGCGCCCGCCCAAGTAGCGGCAGTTGTTTCCTCGGCCCCGGCTTCCAAGGGCCTGGGCGCTCCCTTGGCCGCCATGTCGGTCACCTCTCCCTTCGGGCTCCGCACCAGCCCCATCACAGGCGGACCCGGGGAATTGCACACCGGCCTGGACCTGCAGGCAGCCTGCCGGACGGCCGTCTTCGCCGCCGGAGCGGGCACTGTCGTGGAGGCCGGCTGGTCCCCCAACGGCGGCGGCAACCGGATCGTAGTAGATCATGGCAACGGCATGAAAAGCACCTATAACCACCTCTCCTCCATCGAGACAACCATCGGGGCTGACGTGGCCCGGGGTCAGAGGCTCGCCGGAGCCGGAACGACAGGCAACTCCACCGGCTGCCACCTCCACTTCGAAGTCGTGCGCAACGGGCTCACCGTCGACCCCCGAGGCTGGATACAACCATGACCGACAATTGGTCCGAACCACGCGCCGGGACGCCGCGAAGACACCCGGCAGGAACATCGGAGCGTCTCCACCAACGCCTCTGGATCATCTTCGTGGCCGTCACGCTCCTCACCGCCGCAGCCTTCTTCGCCATCGGCCGGCTGTCCGCCGGACCCAAGGCCGTGCCGGACACCGGTGCGGACGCCGGGTTTGCCCGCGACATGCAGGCACACCACGCCCAGGCGGTGGAGATGGCGCTGTTGATCCGGGACAAATCGGGCAACGAGGAAATCCGGGCAATCGCCTACGATATCGCCACCACGCAGCAGCACCAGAACGGCCAAATGTTTGCCTGGCTCCAGGACTGGGGTCTATCCCCGTCAGGACCGACGCCGCCGATGGCGTGGATGCGGGCAGGAGGCGGCACCCATCAGGGTGCCACGCACACCGGGCAGGGTACCGCCGAAGGAACCATGGAAGGGATGGCCACGCCCGACCAGATGCAGGCACTGCGCAACGCGGCCGGGCCCGAGGCCGACCGGCTCTTCGCGGACCTGATGATCCGGCACCATCAGGGCGGGGTCGCCATGGCCGGAGCCGCCGTCGGACTTGCCGAGACCGCCCGGGTCAGGGACTTCGCCGCCCGGATCCTGGAAGCCCAGACCACGGAAATCACTGCCCTTCAAGAGCTGCGCGCCACACTGTAACCACTGACTCCGAAGAAAGCGAGAAAGCCCCATGGCTGCACCGAGGAAGGCGTCCGAGGAACGCACGGCGATTCTCAAGGCGCTGCAGGCCAAGCAGCGCGCTGCCCGGAGACGGCGGGCCTGGCTGATCTACGGCACCGGCGCGGTGCTGGTCGGCTCCATCATCGCGGCGGTGACCTTCGTGGTCGTCGGCGAGGTCCGGCAGCGCGAAGAGACCAAGGCAGCGGATTCCCGTCCGGTGGAAGGCGAGCAGGACTACCCCGACCAGTCCAGGAACCACACCCGCGAACCCGTCAACTACCCGCGGACACCGGCCACGGGCGGGGACCACGCCCCGGTGTGGACGAACTGCGGCATCTATACGGCCCCTGTTAAGCAGACCCAGGCCGTGCACTCCCTCGAGCACGGCGCCGTGTGGCTCTCCTACCGGCCGGATCTGGCAAAAGACCAGATCGCAGAGCTAACCGACCTCGCCGGCACGCAGGACTACCTCTTGCTCAGCCCGGTCACCGATCAGGCCTCCCCGGTGACCGCCACCGCATGGGGAAAACAGCTCTCCACAGACAACGCGGCAGACGAGCGCCTGGCGGCCTTCATCACGAAGTACCGGCAAGGCCCCCAAACCCCTGAGCCCGGCGCAGTTTGCACCGGCGGCGTCCAGGGCTGACCCGAAACGCTCCACCCAGCTAACTGCGCCGTCGGGGCAAGCAGCCGCGACCAGAGCCATCGAAGGGCAGCGACCGCGCGCCGAGCGCCTACGACGGCGTAGTCAACGCCCTGGCAGACGAGATGGATACCCGGAACCTTATCGCGTCGTCGGCATGCTTATCGGCGCTGCAGCGCCAATCCATCGTCCTTGCCGATTCCGGATCTTTGACCCATCGGTGATTGCGGAAACTTGGTTGACCGGGCTTCAATTGCCGTATTTAAATGCTCAGGTGTTGCGACGATGGTTCGAATGCACCCTTATCATCGCAATCGGTGGCGATCGTTTCTGCCGTCCGGCGTATCCCGGCGCGGCTCGGGAGGGCGCCCGTCAGTGTGGGTTTCAACGGCGCCGACTTTGCCGGTTGTTCCGGGGATCGCTTCGGACCGTGGCCGGGATCTCAGGACCAGGAAGAGCCCGAGGCCGGCAAGAAAGAGCAGACCGGAAACCCAGGTGTTCACGCGCAGCCCCATGATCGTGTTGGCATAGTCAGAGCGCATCAGCTCGAAGGCAAAGCGGCCGGCTGTGTAGAAGACGATGTAGAGGGCGAACACCGATCCGGCGCCGAGCTTGTACCTGCGATCCAGGAGCATCAGCAGCGACGCGGCGGCCACGCACCACAAGGACTCGTAGAGAAACGTCGGCTGGAAGTATCCAAGGACCTCCGGGGTGCCATCGGCAGCGGTCACCGCCTGGCCGGTGGCCGGGTTCATTGCGTGGATCTGGAGTTTCCACGGCAGAGCCGTCGGCTCCCCGTAAAGCTCATTGTTGAACCAGTTACCCCAGCGGCCCAGTCCCTGTGCCAGGAGCAGCCCCGGGGCGGCAGCGTCCGCGAATGTTGCCAAGCGGACGCCGGCCCGTCGTGCCCCGATGGCGGCGCCGACAAGGCCGAAGGCGACGGCGCCCCAGATTCCGAGCCCGCCTTCCCAGATTCGGAAAGCCCCCCACGGATCCTTCCCCGGCCCGAAATACAGCTGGTTATCTGTAATGACGTGATAGATCCTGCCACCGATGATGCCGAACGGAACGGCCCACACGATGATGTCCAGGGCCTGCGCAGTTGTACCGCCCCGGGCCCGGAGACGGCGGGCACTGAGCCAGGTCCCCAGAACGATGCCTCCCAGGATGCAGAGCGCGTAGAAGCGTATGGTCAGCGGCCCGAGTTCGAAAGCGCTGACCGTCGGCGACGGTATGAAGAAGTCCGGCAGTGCTGAAGCTCGCAAGGAACCCGTCCCTTAGATAGGAGAAGCGGGCCATGATGCCCTTCTAGATGGTATGCGCTACCACATTGGATGAATGGTCGCCAGGCATGGATCCGTCAGTCCACCGCGAGTGCCCCCCGCCAGCCTGTCTGCGTCCCGCCTCGGCCCTCACACTTCGCGCTGAGGACCTTTCAGGGGTGGCTTGTGAAAAAGTGAAATATCCGACGTTAAGGTTTTGCCGGGCGGCGTAGTGGCCTGTATTTGCCGGGTTTGATCTGGTTGGCGCGGGGCCAGGTGTAGTCGCCGGTGAGGTTGATGTGTTCCCAGCCCAGGGGTGAGAGGAACCGCAGCAGGTCAGGGTCCGTGGCGTTCCCGTCCTTATTGAGGGTGGTGATGGTGCGGTCGAGGTAGACGGTGTTCCAGAGAATAATGGCCGCGGTGAGAAGGTTCAGTCCGCTGGCGCGGTAGCGTTGCTGTTCGAAGGAGCGGTCGCGGATTTCGCCGAGGCGGTTGAAGAAGACGGCCCGGGCGAGGGTGTTCCGGGCCTCGCCCTTGTTCAGGCCGGCCGTGACTTTGCGGCGCAGGCCGGGGTTCTGGAGCCAGTCCAGCAGGAAGAGGGTCCGCTCCAGTCTGCCCAGCTCCCGCAGCGCGAGTGCGAGCCCGTTCTGGCGCGGGTAGGCGCCGAGTTTTCGCATCATCAGGGACGCGGTCACGGTGCCGGTCTTGATGGACGCGGCGAGGCGGAGGATTTCATCCCAATGCAGGGCAATCATTTTCGTGTTGATGGTCCCGCCGATCAGCGGCGCCAACGTGGCAAGTCCCGGATCGGTGGTAGGTGTGTAGAGACGGGTGTCGCCGATGTTGCGGATCCGTGGGGCGAACCGGTACCCGAGCAGGTGCATAAGAGCGAAGAGGTGATCGGTGAATCCGGCCGTATCCGTGTAGTGCTCCTGGATCGCCAGGTCGGACTCGTGGTAGAGCAGCCCGTCCAGGACGTAGGTCGCGTCGCGGTCGCCGACGTTGACGAGCTTGCTGTGGAAGGGCGAGTACTGGTCCGAGATGTGTGTGTAGATCAGCCGGCCGGGCTCGGCACCGTACTTGGGGTTCACATGCCCGGTGGATTCGGCTTTGCTGCTGGCACGGAACCGCTGCCCGTCCGATGAGGAGGTGGTCCCGTCGCCCCACTGTGCGGCGAAGGGGTGTCCGTGCTGGGTGTTCACCAGTTCCGCCAGAGCGGCGCTGTAGGTTTCGTCCCGGATGTAGGAGGCCTGGTGGCGGTCCAGCTGGGCGTAGCTGACGCCGGTGCATGACTCGGCCATCTTCGTCAGGCCCAGGTTGATTCCGTCCGCGAGGATGGCGGTGAGAAGAAGTTGCTTGTCTTTGGAGGGCTGGCCGGATTTCAGGCTGGTGAAATGGCGGGTGAACCCGGTCCAGCCATCAACTTCCATCAACAGATCGGTGATCCGGATCCGCGGAAACATTGCGCTTGCCTGATCGATCAGTGGCTGCGCGTGTTTTGGCACGATTGTCTCCAGCGGGGTGATTTTCACGCCCTTGTCCGTGACCATCACCCCGGGCAGTTCATCGCGGGAGGCGAGGTCGTTGACATGGTGCAGCCGTTCGTTGAGCAGGGCCAGCCGGTTCTGGAGATAGCTTTCGCCGCCGTCGGTCGTGACCAGAGGCAGCTTCCCGGTGGTTTTCATAACCGTGTAGTCAGGACCGGCAAGAAGGTAGTCATCGAAGTCACGGAATTGACGGGATCCGGTGACCCACAAGTCTCCGGAACGAAGCGCATTCTTTAGTTCCGCGAGGGCACAGAACTCGTAGAAGCCCCGGTCTATGCCGTTTTCCGTGAAGACCAGCGGCTTCCACCGGGGCCGGACGAACGAGGTGGGCGCATCGTCGGGGATTTTTCGGGCTCCGGCGGTGTTCAGGGTGCGGACGAGGTTGATTGCTGCCAGCAGGTCCTGTGCCGCCGGGGCCGCGTTGAGGTCAAGGACGGCAAGAAATGCCGGGGTGTAGCGGCGCAGGGTGGTGAAGTGGGCGCTGACGAGGGCGAGGGGGTCCTCGAGGGCCGGGCGGGTCAGTTCCTTGGCGTGGGCGATGCTTTCGGCCAGGGATTCCCAGCCGATGGCCGTTTCGATGGCGGCGAAGGGATCTTCGCCGTTTTCCTTGGCCTCAAAGAGGGCATCACCGAGCCTGGAATGGATGCGCATCATGGCGGCGACGGTGGAGCGGGATGCCAGGGTGGCCTGGTTTTGCTTGTTCTGTGCGGTCCGGATGAGCCGGCCGATGATCCGGTCGTGCAGATCGATGATTTCGTCGGTGACGGTGGCCATGCTTTCGGTGGCCATGGCGAAGAGGGTCGCGTACCGGCGTGCCGGTTCAAATCTGGCCAGATCCGCCGCGGTCATCGAGGCACCCTCCCGGGCAAGCTTCAGCAACCTGTTCCGATGAACCAGCCGTCCCGCAGCCCAGGGCAGCTCCAGCGCACGCCAGGTGGTGAGCCGGTCGATGTGCTCATTCATCGCCCGCGCGTTGGGTCGCAGCGGCGCCTGCCGCAGCCAACCGATTTCCGTCAGAGAACTATCGCGGCGGCGGCGCAGCAGCCCGTCGAGGCGTTGCCGGTGACCCACGGTCAGCTGCTCACCCAAAGTGAGGTAAATCCGCCTATTGGCCCTGGTCAGCGCCTGCGCACAGGCCTTTTCAATGACCCCGATCCCGGGCAACGCGACCTTCCTTGCCTGCAGGAAATCCCTCGCGCTTTCGACCAGGACCAGGCCCTTGTCCGTGTGCGCAGCCACAACACCCACATGCTCCACGAGCCAGCGGTAGTCCGCGATGCCGAACGCTGACATGCCCAGATACCCGCGGATCTCCCGTCCATGCTCCTGCCGCGTTTCCTCACGTGTTCCATACTCGTCCCAGGCATCAATGGAAACGCCCAGGCTGGAGGCCAGCCAGGCAATGAGTTCCGGCGGCACGTCGGTGTCGTCGGCCAGCCCGATGCCCGGGTGGCGCAGCAGACACAGCTGGACCGCAAAGCCCAGCCTGTTCGCGTCCCCGCGGCGTTGCCGGATCAACGACATATCCGCATCACTGAGCGTGTAGTGGGCTGCAAGGTCCTCTGTTTCAGCGGGCATTGCCAGGATTTGGCCGCGCTCGGCAGCCGTGAGCAAAGAACGCAGAGCCAACTCATGTCTCCTTTGCCGCTACGTTGCCGCCCCACGGGGTCAGCATCTGTACCTGCAGCAGCGGACGGCCACCGCTCATGGCTTCGCCAAGTGCCGGTAGATGGTGGGCCGGGTGACGCCGAATTCCTGGGCGATGTGCTCGACGGTGTGGGCCCGTTTCCCGTCGGCGTTTTTCTCCTCGTACATTTCCCGGGCAAGCCTGACCTGGCGGGGGCCGAGTTTTGGTTTCTGTCCGCCGGTCCTGCCCCGCGCACGTGCGGCGGCCAGCCCGTCCCGGGTTCGTTCGGACATGAGGGCGTGTTCGAACTCGGCGATCGATCCGAGGATCTGGAAGAACATCCGGCCGATGGCGGTGGATGTGTCGATGCCCTGGTCCAGGACGATCAGGTCCACACCGCGTTCCTGCAGCGTCTTGGACAGGTCGATGAGGTGCTCCAGGGACCGCCCGAGCCGGTCGAGTTTGGTGACGACGAGCTGGTCGCCTTCCCTGTTTGCGGAGAGCAGGGCCTTGTCGAGTTCGGGTCTGCGGGAGAGCTTTCCGGAGGCTGTGTCGATGTAGACCTGATCGCAGCCGGCCGCTGTCAGGGCGTCGTGTTGGGCTTCGGGGTGCTGGTCACGGGTGGAGACCCGACCGTATCCGATTCGCATGACCAAAACGTATCACTAACCCTGCTGTACGTTACACAGCCGCGTACACGGCAAGCGTTACAAAGCTGACCGCGTGGTTCCGCGGTTCCGAAAAACCGGTCCGAAGTGTCTTGTGAACGATCGTTACCGGACATGGTGGCGCCGGGCGGATATGGACGAATTCACAAGCCGCCCGAGCTGTGACTGTTAACCGCAAATGGCCGCCTTTTTTCACAGCTGGGTTCGCGGTTTTCGCACAGATGGCCTCGAATGAGCTGCGGTGCGTGAGGCGGTCACCTCTGCCGGGTACACGTTTAGCGGCAACTAACTCTTCGACGCGGTACACAGCCTCTGCCAGGGAAAGCGGCCGTCCCCGCCGACGGCGAGGCCGCGCGCATCACTCAGGCCAGGCACAAGGGCCCGCGTAACCCGATACCTTACTCCTGACTCCGGTCAAGGACAGTCGTAGAGCACCGGCACCGGATGGTGAAACTGAACCCCTCCCTGGCACGTTGAAACCTATGGTCGTGACCTGCGAGGAAACCCCCGGCCGGTACCCTTGGATTATCGAACCGGCACGGAAGGAAGGAAACGTTGTGACCGCAGTATCGCGCGGCCCCGTCACCGCTTTCCTCCTCCGTGCAGGATTTCTGACCGCGGCCCTGGCCATCATCGCCGGAATCTTCGGCATGCACATCATGACCGATGCGCAGAACATGACCGCGGAGCATGGCATCTCCGTGACAGCTGCGGCCCCGGCCATGGCGCAGATGGAAGGCATGCCGACCGGTGCCAACGCCGGCCACGGGCCAGGGTTGTCACCGGCTGCGGCACCAGTGGTCGGTGCGGCTACCGGGTTGTCGTCTTCCTGTTCCGCTGCAGGGTCGTGCCCCGAGATGTCCGCCACGGGCAATGCCTGCGTGCTGTCACAGGGAAACACGCCTCAGACAGCTCCCATGCCGGGAACGGCACCGTCCGCGCTGCCGGATTTCGCTGGCGCGGCCGTCGTCGGCACCAACTATTCCTACTCACCGGGCAGCCCTTCCCCGGGCGAGCTCTGTATCAGCCGGACGTAAGCCGGCACGCTTGCGCCGTGTCCTTCCCCGGCGCATAGTCCAGCCACCAGCACGCGTGAAACAGTCCGGTCTCCGGCCGGGCCGGCCACTGCGCGCAATGTCCAAGGCGCCCTGAGCGCCGCTGATACTTTTGAGGACCCTGATTTTCATGAAGAAGACCCTGACCCTTTCCGCTGCCGCCATCGCCGCAGCAATCGCCCTCGCCGGCTGCTCCGCCGGTTCGGGGACCGGCAGTCCGGAGGCAAGCACCACGTCCGGCATGAACCACGGCAGCTCCGGCACGGCTTCAAGCTCAGCCCCGGCAGCTTCGGCAGCAGCTTCGGCGGAGTTCAACGACGCGGACACCATGTTCGCGCAGATGATGATCCCGCACCACACCCAGGCCGTGGCCATGAGCGACATCATGCTCAAGAAAGAAGGCATTCCCGCCGCGGTGACAGACCTTGCCACCAAGATCAAAGCGGCCCAAGGCCCCGAGATCGAGAAAATGACCGGCTGGCTGGAAAGCTGGGGCCAGCCCACAATGATGCCCACGAACATGCCTTCGACCCACAGCATGTCCGGGATGATGGGCCAGGACGACATGGCCAAACTCGAGGCCGCGCAGGGCACCGAGGCCGCCAGGCTGTTCCTGACCCAGATGATCGCCCACCATGAGGGCGCCGTCATGATGGCCAAGACCGAAACCACCGACGGCAAGAACGCCGACGCCGTCCAGCTCAGCAAGGAGATCGTGAGCTCCCAGGAAGCCGAAATCCAGGAAATGAAAGACCTCCTGGCCACCCTGTAGCCAGCCCACATCCGGCACCGGCCCCCTTCCCGGGGGCCGGTGCCCTCCCACAGACATTCCCGTTGAGCCTTTGGAGTTCCCCGTGCCCCTGCACTCTTTGACCCGTCCCCGTCCAGCGGCTGCCCTCGCCGCAGCCGCCGCCCTCCTGCTGACCCTGACCGCCTGCACCCCCGGCTCCACCACCGATACGCCGGAGGCCGGCACCGCACCGACCACTGCGGCCCCGGGCCTTCCCAGCTCCCACGTCCATGGACTCACCGTGAACGGCACAACCGGCCAGGTGCTGCTGGCCACCCACGACGGCCTCTTCGACGTCACCAAGTCCCCGGCCACCAAAATCGGTGACACCAACGACCTGATGGGCTTCACCACAGCCGGTGACAAGGGCCCGTTTTACGCCTCCGGCCACCCTGGGCCCGGATCGGACCTGCCCAACCCGATGGGTTTGCTGAAGTCCACTGATGGCGGCAAAACCTGGGAACAGCTCTCCCGGCAGGGCGAATCCGACTTCCACGCCATGACCACCACCAAATCCGGCATCATTGCCTCCGATGGGACGCTGCGCACCAGCCCCGACGGGAAGACCTGGAAAACCGTGTCAGCCGGGTTTACCCCGGCAGTCCTGGCCGGGCATCCCGGCAGTGACACCGTTCTGGCCACCACCCAGGAAGGAATCCAGCGCTCCACCGACGCCGGCACCACATGGAAGCCGCTGGAAGGCGGCCCCGTGATCCAGTTCGCCGCCTTCGCGAACCCGACCGAGGCCGTAGGTGCTGAACCCAACGGTACCGTGCACTACTCCGCTGACACCGGACAGACCTGGACGAAGAAGGGCCGCATCGAGGCCCAGGTGCTGGCCATCGCCGCAGTCAAGGGCGACGACGGCAGTCCACGGATCTGGGCTGCCACCCCGGACGGGATCGTTGCCTCCACGGACGGAGGAATGACGTTCCAGCCAGCCGGCGCCGAATAGCCCCGTGATTCCGGGTTGTCCCTGACCTGTCGGGCGTACCGCCGGCGGGTCTAGGGTGAGGGGGACGGCCGGGAACGGCCCGGCCGCCCCCTCGCCCAGCGACAGGAGCCACCCCATGAGCCACCACGTCAGCGCCATGCTCAACGCCCACCCCCAGGCAGACCCTGCCATGAGCCGGGACAGCCTGGCCGGATGTATTGCCGCCTGCTTCGAGTGCGCCCAGACATGCACGGCCTGCGCGGACGCGTGTCTGGGCGAGGACATGGTCGCCGAGCTCACCACCTGTATCCGGACAGATTTGGACTGCGCCGATGTCTGCGCGGCCACAGGGAACCTCCTGTCCCGGCAGACCGGAGGGCAGAGTCCCATCACGCTTGCGGCGTTGGAGGCCTGCCGGGCAGCGTGCGCCGCCTGCGCCGAAGAGTGCCAAAAGCACGCGGGGATGCACGAGCACTGCCGGATCTGTGCCGAAGCCTGCCGCCGCTGCGAAGCCGCGTGCGGTGTCCTGCTGGCCGCAGGCTAGGACCTTTCGGTAGCTGCGCGTTCTTAGGGCACGGGGGCCGGGGCCGGGCACAAGGCGTTCAGGACGACGACGTTAACCAGCCGGAGTACACCGTCAAGAACACGCCCGTGGTCTGCACCCCGTTCAATGAGCCCTACCAGGAAGCCTGGAGGTTGTGCCGGCGCGGCCGCACGGGTGCAGCCGTGACCTCGACGGCTGCGCAGACGAAAAATTCGTGCGGACGACTTCTGAACTGACAGCGACGTTCCAGAACAAGTGCAGACGAGTGTGAAATTCCGTGCAGATGGCTCCTGAGAATGTCAATCTGATTCGGTCCCACTTTGAGCGGAAATCGCAGTTTGAGGGGGCCCACTGGGGGGGCGTGATGCGGCCGGGCCGCTTGCACTTTCGTCGCAATTCCAACACGAAAGTGACAGCCTGGTACTCGTTGTCTTTGAGTGCGGGTAGCCTCGGCGGGACGGTGACGGGTCAGAGGTAGCGGCAGATCTCGTCTGGGGGGCAGGCCTCGGGTTGTTTGGGTTCGGCTGCCTGGGCGTAAAGCTGGGAGATCGTTTCCCTAAGGGCCAGGAGCTCAGTGGTCTGGGCATCAAGCTCTGTCAAGCGCTGCCCGAGCAATTCCCGGACGTGCGAGCACGGCGTCTGGCCTCGGTCGCGGATGTTCAGGATCTGCCTGATCTGGGCGAGGGTGAGCCCTGCGGCCTGGCCGCGGTGGATGAAACCGATCCGGCCCACGACGTCTTCTGAGTAATCGCGGTAGCCGGAGGCGGTGCGTTCGGCGGGAGGAAGCAGCCCTTCTGCTTCGTAGAACCGCAGGGTCTTGGTCGTGGTCCCGGTTGTTTCTGCGACCTGCCCGATCTTCATCTTCGCCGCTCTCCCTCATGCAATGCATCGACTTGACCTTCCACTGTACTGGAAGGTTGATGATGGTTCCAAAGGGCTTTTTGATGCATTGGGAAGGACAGCGGTATGGGAAACGAACGGTTCGATCTGGCGATCATCGGTTCCGGTGGCGCGGCGTTTGCGGCCGCGATCCGGGCCAGGGGGCTGGGCAAGCGGGTAGTGATGATTGAGCGTGGCACCTTGGGCGGGACATGCGTGAACACCGGGTGCGTGCCGTCGAAGGCGCTCCTGGCTGCCGCGGACGCCCGGCACGTGGCGTTGGACTCGGCCCGCTTCCCCGGCGTGATGGCCTCGGCCGGGGCCGTGGACATTTCGGCCCTCATCGAGGGCAAGGCTGCACTTGTTGAAAGCATGCGGACAGAGAAGTACGTCGACCTTGCCGCGGACTATGGCTGGGCCATGCTCCAGGGAGACGCGGTATTCACCGGGACCCAGGACACACCTCTGCTCCAGGTCACCTCACCGGGCGGTGCCGTTGAGACGATCGAGGCCGCACACTACCTTGTGGCCACCGGCTCCACACCATGGGCGCCGCCCGTTCCCGGACTGGCCGAGACCGGCTACCTGACCTCGACCACGGCGATGGAACTGGACGAAGTGCCCGAATCGTTGCTGGTCCTTGGCGGCGGCTATGTCGCCCTAGAGCAGGCGCAGCTGTTCTCCCGGCTCGGCTCCCGCGTGACTATGCTCGTCCGCTCCAGGCTCACCTCGCACGAGGAGCCGGAAGTATCCAAGGCGCTGGCCGGGGTCTTCGCGGATGAGGGGATCCGGGTGGTCCGGCGGGCCACCGTGGACTCAGTGAGCCTCGATGAGGCCACCGGCGGGGTCAGCGCCACCGCTTCGGTGGCCGGTGGACAGGAAGTGTTCCGGGCCTCCCGGCTGCTCGTGGCCCTGGGGCGCCGGCCCGTCACCGAGGGGCTGAACCTCGACGCCGTCGGGGTGAAGACCGGCACGTCCGGTGAGATCGTGGTCGATTCCCGTCTGGCCAGCTCGAACCCCAGGATCTGGGCTGCAGGGGATGTCACCGGCCACCGTGAGTTCGTCTACGTCGCCGCGGCCCACGGCGCCCTTGCCGTGGAGAACGCGTTTACCGACGCCGTGGATGAGGTCGACTACCGGCATCTGCCGCGGGTGACCTTCACCAGCCCGGCTGTGGGTGCCGTCGGGATGACTGAGCAGGACGCGGTCGCTGCCGGTATCCGCTGCGACTGCCGGGTGCTGCCCCTGAACTACGTCCCCAGGGCCCTGGTCAACCGCGATACCCGGGGATTCATCAAAGTCGTTGCCGACCGTGACACCGGCCGGATCGTGGGCCTCACCGCCGTGGCCAAGGACGCGGGCGAGCTGGCCGCCGCGGGCGTCTACCTGCTCGAGGCGGGGATGACCACCGGGCAGGTCGCCGGCATGTGGAGCCCCTACCTGACCATGGCCGAGGGCATCAGGATCGCCTGCAAGGCCTTCACCACAGACGTCTCCAAACTCTCCTGCTGCGCCTAAAACGCGGCCCCCTCCGCCTGAAGAAAGGAAACGCCATACCACCACGTGAGAATTGGTGAAGATATCCGGCCTTCGGCGGTGATTCGTGTCGCACCGTTGATCTTGTTCTCAGAATCGATGTTCACCTCCCGGCTACCGGCCGGACACAGGGAAGTCCGGACATGTGAAGGTTTCGCTCTTAGGGTTTCAACCCGGGCACCAACCCCTTCATTCACTCGTTCGCAGTTTTTCCTTGGGAGATCCCTGATGCGCCGCACCCTATCCATGCTTACTTCAACGGCGGCGGTTGCCGCCGTGCTAACAGCCGTCGCTGTCAGCGCCCCCGCCACCGCCGCCCCGGAGGGGAACAACGGCCGGACCAAGAACGTCATTTACCTGCTCGGCGACGGCATGGGCCGTACCCACGTCACCGCCGGCCGTGAACGCTTCTACGGAGCCGCAGGCAAACTGGCCATGGAAACCCTTCCGGCCCAGGGCTACGTCAGCACTTACGCCGTGGAAAAGAACTCCGGCCAGCCCGGTCAGACTGACTTCAAACCGAACCTCGTCACCGATTCCGCCTCCGCCGCCACCGCCTGGGCCTCCGGGGTGAAGACCTACAACGCCGCCCTCGGCGTGGACGCCAAGGGCGCAGTGGTCCCGACAATGATGGAACTGGCCAAGAAGGCCGGCTACCGCACAGGCAACGTCTCCACCGCCGAGATTACGGACGCTACCCCGGCCTCGCAGATGAGCCACTCCCTCGCCCGCGGCTGCCAGGGTCCTGTCTACTCAGCCGCCGCGTGCCAGGACACCAGCATCACCGGCACCCCGCTGCCGACCAGTGACGTCCGCGTCACCCCGATTGCGGACCAGATCGCCCGCAACGGCACAGCAGACGTCATCTTTGGTGGCGGCTTAAGCCGTTTCGACGCCACGGACGAAACCGCGTTGAAGGAGCAGGGCTATTCGGTCCTGGGCTCGGTCTCGAGCCAGATCCCCGCCACCCGCGCGGACCTGAACGGGGCCGCCGGTGAGAAGGTCTTCGGCTTGTTCAACAAGGGCAACCTGACCGTCGAGAAAGCCAAGCAGGACAACCCCGCCGCGCCTCAGGCGCAGGAGCCCTCCCTGCCGGAGATGACCAAGAAGGCCATCGAACTGCTCGATAAGAAAAAGGAAAAAGACTCCAAGGGCGACGGGTTCTACCTGCAGATTGAGGGGGCTTTGATTGACAAGCGCTCCCACGCCAACGACGCGGCCCAGGCCCTTGAGGAAATCAAGGCCTTCGACGACTCGGTCGCCGCTGCCCTGGATTTCGCCAAGAAGGACGGCAACACCTTGGTCATCGTGACTGCAGACCATGAAACAGGCGGCTTCAGCGTCATCGAAAAGGGCTCCTTCACCAACGCCGAAGCAGCCGGGCCCCCGGCCAACGTCGATTCCGGCAACACCGCCAATAGCTCCACCCCGACCCGGCCTGGCGGAAACGTCAAGGACCCGACCCGCTCGAGCGGCATCATCAACGGCGCCGGCGCTGCAGACCCGAAGAACTTCGGCCCGGCCACCTTCCGGACCCCGAATGACCCAGCCGAGGTCAAGGACGGCTCCAAGGAGGCCAGTCTCTGGCTGAACTACCTTTCGGGCAACCACACCGGTGCCGACGTGCCTGTTTACGCTTACGGCTCAGGATCAGAACAGTTGCAGGGCAGCGTGGACAACACCGATCTGTTCGACATCGTGGGCAACGCCTTGCGCGTCCTGCGCTGACCTTCGCGGAGAACTAAAACTGCAAGACTGGCCGTGGCCCGGGGGGACAAGAACGAACCCCGGGCCACGGCACATCCAAAGGAACACCATGAACCGCAAATCCCGGATTCTCCTGATGGCAACCCTCGTTGCTGCATCCCTCGCAGTACTTGCATTCGTCGTACTGGGCAGACAGGGCTCTACCTCTCCGGCCGGCGACAAGGTCCCGCTGGCCGCCGCGAAAACATCTTTCCCTGGCCTTGCCGCTGCCGAGGGTGAACCGGACCTGCCCGGACTCCAGACGACCCGGCCGGCCCCCGGCCAGGTCCTCCATGTCCGGGGCCCCTTTGATGACAGGCTGGTCTTTGAAGGCCTGACCTTCGACGGTCAGGCAGCCACAGGAGCGGTCAGGATCACCGGTGATGTCAGCAAACTGCTCGATCTCCAGATACTCGCCGGGTTCTACGATGACCGGGGCACCATGGTCGGAACCGCCCGTTTCGTCCACCACCTCGGCAGCCAAGGACACAGCCACTCCGGAGCGCCGGAAGAACGTGAAGAGTTCAGCATTCCCGTACCGGCCGAGATTAAGGCCAAAGCCGTTTCAACGGCAGTAGGCGTACCCGTCCTCGTCAATGAATAATTTGTCCCGAAGACCCAGGGACCAGCTGTCTTGCCCGCGGATGCCACCACCCGGCTGAACGAGCCTGCCGCCTTCGCTCAGCTGCTGCAGGGTTCCTCGCCACCGGGAGACGCAGGAAGCGCATCATCTAGCATGGGTACGGTGAAAACCCGCAATCTCCCCGCGTGGGTGGAGCGTCATCAGATCGGCCTGTACCTTGCGGCCATCGCTGTCGGCGTTGCCCTCGGCTTTCTTGCTCCCGGCTCGGTGGGGGCGCTGGAGCGCTCGATTTACCCGGCCCTCGGACTGCTGCTCTATGCGACTTTTCTCGGGGTTCCCTTTGCCTCCATCGGCGCGGCAGTCAGGGATCTGCGGTTCCTGGCGACAGTGCTGGTCCTGAACTTCGTCGTCGTTCCCGCTGTGGTGTTTGGTCTGACTCGGTTTGTCGCCGGAGATCCGGCGCTGGTGGTCGGCGTCATGCTCGTACTCCTGACGCCGTGCATCGACTACGTCATTGTCTTCACCGGTTTGGCCGGAGGGGCCAGTGACCGGCTCCTGGCCGCCGCTCCGGTATTGATGTTCGTGCAGATGCTCCTGCTACCGGTGTTCCTGTGGGTTTTCATCGGCCCCGACGTGGCTGGGGCTATTGACCCGGCACCGTTTGTCGAGGCCCTGATCGTTCTGATCATCATTCCCCTGGCCGCAGCGGCCCTGACCCAGGCGCTGGCCCGCCGGACAAACCTGGGCCGGACCGTCATGGCGGCCATGCAGGCTTCGATGGTTCCCCTCATGATGGTCACGCTGACCGTGGTAGTCGGTTCACAGATCACAGGAGTGAGCAGGGAACTTGGCTCGCTGCTTGTGGTGGTTCCGGTCTATGTGGCTTTCCTGCTGGTGATGGTTCCGCTGGGACTGTTGGCGGCCAAAGGCGCCCGCCTCGATCCTGCGTCCACCCGTGCCGTTGTCTTCAGTGGCGCTACCCGAAATTCGCTGGTTGTGCTGCCGCTGGCGCTGGCGCTTCCCGGGCCGCTGGCCTTGGCCGCGCTGGTCGTCGTCACCCAAACTCTCGTCGAACTGATCGGCATGGTCCTCTACGTCCAGTTCCTTCCCCTGATCGTGCCCAAGGAACCCAACCGGCAGCCCGCCTAAGCACAGGCGCGCCGTCCCGGGCTCCGCTTCAATCAACCACCTTGAACGCCCAGCCAGGAAGCGCCGGTCAGCCGTGGGCGTGCAGGGGCTTGCCGGCCAGGGCGAGGGCCGCTTCGCCGATGGCGTCGTTCTGGGTGGGGTGGGCGTGGAGGAGGCTGGCGACGTCCTCGGGATAGGCTTCCCAGTTGACCATGAGCTGGCCTTCGCCGATGAGCTCGCTGACCCGGGCGCCGAGCATGTGGACGCCGATGATCGGGCCCTCCTTTTGGCGGATGAGTTTGATGAAGCCCGCGGTCTGCAGCATCTGGCTTTTGGCGTTCCCGCCGAGGTTGTACTCGACCGTCTCGATGCCGTCGGCACTGAACTGTTCCTTCGCCTGGGCCTCGGTGAGGCCGACAGAGCCGGCCTGGGGCTCGGAGTAGGTCACGCGCGGGATGCCGGATTCGATGATGGGTGCCGGGCTCAGACCGGCGATTTCTTCGGCGACGAAGATGCCTTGCTGGAAGCCGCGGTGGGCCAGCTGAAGGCCGGGCACGATGTCCCCGATGGCGTAGACGTTGCCGACACCGGTGTGCAGCCGGTCGTTGGTGGGCACGAAGCCGCGTTCCATGGGGATGCCGGCGTCCTCGTAGCCTAGCTTCGCTGTCACGGGGCCGCGGCCCACGGCCACGAGCAGTACTTCGGCCTCCAGGGTTTTGTCGTCCTGGGTGGTGACGGTGACGCCGTCATCGTTCTGGGAGACACCGGCGAACATGGTGTTGGTGAGGAACTTAATGCCGCGTTTCGTGAAGGCCCGCTGGAGGCCTTTGGACAGGGATTCGTCCTCGTTGGCGATGAGGCGCGGAAGGGCTTCGATGATGGTTACTTCGGTACCGAAGGAAGCCCAGACCGAGGCGAATTCCACACCGATCACGCCGCCGCCGAGGATGAGTGCGCTCTTGGGGACGAAATCCATTTCGAGTGCCTGTTCGGAGGTGATCACCCGTCCGCTGATGTCCAGGCCGGGCAGGGATTTCGAATAGGACCCGGTGGCCAGCACAATGTTTTTGCCCCGGTAGCTGGTGCCGTCGACTTCTACCGTGTCTGCGGCGGCCAGCGTACCCCAGCCCTGGATCAGGTCGACGCTGCGGGAAGAAACGAGGCCTTGGAGTCCTTTATAGAGGCGGTCAACGACGCTCGCCTTGAACTTTGTCACCCCGGCCATGTCGACGCGGCCGAAGGCGCTCTCCACGCCAAATGCTTCGCTCTCCCGGATGGTGTCGGCCACTTCTGCTGAATGCAACAGCGCCTTGGTCGGGATGCATCCACGGTGCAGGCAGGTCCCGCCAAGCTTGTCGCCCTCAATCAGGGCCACCGTCATGCCCAGCTGCGCCCCGCGCAGCGCGGCGGCGTAGCCGGCGCTGCCGCCGCCGAGGATTACGAGGTCATAGGTCATGGTTTTCCTCCCGATGGAGCGAATTGAGGGGCGAGTCCGTGATTGAGGGAGCGGCGTTGCCCGCACCTAGGGGGAGCACAGGAGCCCCGAAGGTCGCCGTGGTGGCCAGTGTGCCTTGCCCATGAAGCCCCCGCATCTACACGGCTCCCGGATGTGAGTCCTGTCCCGATATTATGCCTGATACGGATCCTCAGGGGTCTTTCCCAGACGGGTGGTTGTTCCGTTGGCATGATGTGCGGAGCGATTGCGGCCTCCGGGTCTTTAGCGGGCCGGGTCCGGCAGCGTGCCGTTCGTTTCCACCTTTGACCGGGTACGGGATCTGAGCTGTTGGAAGAAGGCCAGCCCGGCGATGAAGACAACTCCGGCGACCCAGGTGTTGACGCGCGCACCCAGAATCGTGTTCGCTTCATCGGAGCGCATCAGTTCGAAGGCAAACCGGCCGGCCGTGTAGAAAACAATGTAGAGGGAGAAGACCGCTCCGGCTCCGAGCGTATATTTGCGGTCCAGGAATATCAGCAGTGCCGCCGCGGCCAGGCACCAGAGGGACTCGTAGAGGAAGGTCGGCTGGAAGTACCCGATGACCTCAGGGGTCCCTTCTGGAGTGGTCACTGCCTGTCCTGTGGTTGGGTCCATGGTGTGGATTTGCAGTTTCCATGGCAGGTCCGTGGGTGCGCCGTAGATTTCGTTGTTGAACCAGTTTCCCCACCTGCCCAGGGCCTGCGCCAGGAGCAGTCCGGGAGCGGCGGCGTCAGCGAACGCGGCGAAGGGGACTCCGGCGCGGCGGGCACCGATAGCTGCCCCGACCAGCCCGAGGGCAACCGCACCCCAGATGCCAAGGCCGCCTTCCCAGATCCGCAGGGCACCCCAGGGGTCCTTACCGGGCCCGAAGTAGAGCTGGTTGTCGGTGATCACATGGTAGAGCCGGCCGCCGACGATGCCGAAGGGGACGGCCCACATCACAATGTCCAGTGCCTGTGACGAGGTCCCGCCCCTGGCCTTGAGACGGCGGACGGTCAGCCAGGTGCCGACAGCGATGCCCGCGAGGATGCAGAGCGCGTAGAAGCGGATCGTCAGGGGGCCGAGCGCGACGGCGCTCAGCGTTGGTGAAGGCAGGAAGATCTCCTGCGTGGAGAACGATTGCATGGTTCGAGCTCACTGAAAGTAGGTGTCAGGAAGCGGCCACAGGACGGCGGCCGCCGAAAGCAGCATGCCCTGGTCCCGCCGCGGCAGGTTGGTACGCCCGGGCAGCTGTGAGGACGTCACAGGCCGGAGTAGGAGTGCAGGCCGTTGAAGAACTGGTTCACGATGGTGAAGTTGAACACCACGCACAGGTAGCCGACGATGGACAGCCAGGCGGCGCGGGTGCCGGTCCAGCCGCGCGTGGCGCGGGCATGGAGGTAGCCGGCGTAGACCACCCAGATGACGAAGGTCCAGACTTCCTTGGTGTCCCAGCCCCAGAAGCGGCCCCAGGCCTTTTCGGCCCAGATGGCCCCGAACATCAGGGTGAAGGTCCAGCCGATGAACCCGAGCGCGTTGATGCGGTAGGAGAGGTTCTCCAGGCTGAGCGCCGAGGGAACCAGACGCATGAACCCGAGCCTGTCCGCGCCTCCGGCAGCTACGGTTTTCTGGCGGTGGGACTGGACCAGCTGCAGGGCGGACATCGCGAAGGTCAGGGTGAACAGTGCCGAGGACAGTACGGCGATGGAGACATGGATGATCAGCCAGTAGCTCTGCAGCGCCGGAACGAGGTGCCCCACGGGCGTCCAGTAGGCGATCGAGGCGGCCACCTGCATGATGATGGCCAGACCGATCACGAAGGTGCCCAGGAAGCGCAGGTCGCGCCGGGTCAGCGCGAGCAGGAATACCGCCACGGCCACGAAGGCGCCGGTGGTAAGGAACTCGTACATGTTGCCCCATGGCACCCGGCCCGCGCCGAACGCACGGGTGACCACACCGGCGCCGTGGATCAGGGCGCCGAGTATCGTGAGGGCCACCGCCACCCGGGCCGGGACGCGCCGCCCGGGGGCGTAGCGCATGCCGGGTTCGGCAGTTTGGCCTGCGCCGGCCGCATCCGTTCCCGCTCGGCGGGCGGTTGAGCTCGGGCGTTCGGCTATGCCGGCCGGGCCGCCGACGTGGGAGGCCAGACGGTCACCGGAAGCGGCGGCGCTGATTCCGGCGCTGACCGGAACGCCGGCACGTGCAGGGGCCGCCTCTGCGGCTTTGAGGTCCACCGCGCGCAGGACCTTGCTGCTGCGGGCCAGGTCCCAGGCGAAGGCGATGAACGCCACGGTGTAGGTGCCTGCGGCCAGGAGCATGAACAGCTCGCTGTATTGGCCCATGGTTTCGTTGATGTCCGGCATTAGTGCTCCTTCGGTGAGCGGGCAGGGACGTTGGCGGCGTCGGTCGCGTGGGGCTCGGCGAGGTTCCAGCGGGCCATGAGCCGGGCGCGGATGGCCGCGGCCTCGGGTGCGAGCCGGTGGTCTTCGCCGCGGGCCAGCAGCCCGTATTCGATCATGGTGCGGCCGTCCTCGTGGGAGCCGGCGCGGAGCCAGACGCGGCGGCGGTTCACGTACAGGGACACGATCAGCCCGGCGACGGCAATCAGGGAGAAGATCAGGACCCCGTCCTGGCCCGGGACTGTGCGGATGTCCACCCCGATGTAGCGTTTGAGCCCGTCAAAGCTGATCGAGCCTTTGCCCTCCGGGAGGGTGTAGCTCTGCCCGGCGTCCAGGACAATCCCGCCGGCCGGCAGATCCCGGCCGTTGAGCTGGGTCAAGGTCTTTACGTCCAGGTTGTAGACGTTCTGGGGTTTGCCTGTATCGAGCCCGAGATCACCGTAGTAGGAGTTCAGGTTCAGTTGCGGGTTCAGCGGGTCCGGGTCGAAGCTGTAGGACACACCATCCTGGTTCTTGATGGCCGAGGGCAGGAAGAACCCGACGAAACCCAGCTGGGAGGGCGAGGCGTCCGGGACCTTGAGGACAATGGTGGAGGTGTACACGGCGTCGTTGGGGACGGATACGACAGGGCCGCTGAACGCGGTGTTCCCGTCCCCGTCTTTGACGGTGACGATGGGTGCGTAACCGTTGCCGACGAGGAAGATGCCGGTTCCGCCGAAGTAGACCGGTTCGTTGACTTTCAGGACCTGCTGCTGCGGGGCCGCGTCCGGGCTGTTCCGGGTCGTCAGGGAGGCTTTGAAATCGATGGGCTGGCCGAACTGCCGGGTGGATTCGCGGTCGAAACGGACGTCGAACTTGTCCAGGGTGACGGCGAAGGGATCCAGCCAGGAGGTCTGGAAGTTGGTGCCGGGGGTGAAGTTGTCGTAGCCGACGAGGGTGTTGACGAACGTGTCGCCTTCGATGATGATTTTTTGGCCCCGGTAGCCGAACAACCCGCCGACCGCGACGCTGACCAGCACGCCGATCAGGGCGGTGTGGAAGAGGAGGTTGCCGACTTCCCGCAGCAGCCCCCGTTCGGCTCCGAGGGAGGGCATCGCGCCGTCGGCGTCGCGGATGTCGACGCGGTAGCCGCGTTTCTTCAGTACTGCGGCTGCGTCCCGGACGGCGTCGCCCGGGCCGACAGCGGCGTCTGCCGGCAGCACGAGCGTGCCGTATTCGGGCAGACGCGACAGCCGCCGGGGGGTCCGCGGCGGGGCTGAACGCAGGGCCTTCCAGTGTGCCCGGGCCCGGGGTATCACGCAGCCGATCAGGGAGATGAACAACAGGATGTAAATCGCGGAGAACCACGCCGAGGAATAGACATCGAAGAGCTGAAGGGAGTCAAGGATTTTCCCGTACTCCGGACGGTCCTTGATGTACTGGGTCACCACGGCAGGGTTAGCCGGGCGCTGCGGGAACAACGAGCCCGGCACCGCGACCACGGCCAGCAAAAGCAGCAGAAAAAGTGCCGTCCGCATGCTCGTCAGCTGGGTCCACGCCCAGCGCAGCGTCCCGGCGGGGCCCAGCGGCGGGAGGACCGGCGCTGCCTTAGCATCCGGGGCGTCAGGTAGGGACATCGCTGCCTTCCAGTCGGGGTGTCAAGGGCGGGTGAGGTCTGCAACCCCGCAGTTCTACCTTACGTAGAATTAGTACAAGTGGGTGGCCGGCGCTTCGCCACGCCCCTTCCTGATAATATCGTCTGAAGACGATTGAACCGATTCCGGTTGAAACCTGAGCCTGGGCGTGGCGTGAAAACGGCACGTCCAGGACCACCATCCACGTCATAGGAGGAAGCCATTTGATGAACACTCCATCCGGCGGCGGCAGCCTGACCCGGCGCAGCATCTTTACGGGCCTGGCGGCTGTGGCCTCCCTTGGCTTGGCCGCCTGCGCCGGACCCGATCCGCTCGTCCAGCAGGCGGCGGCGGGGGATAACAAGAACTACATTGCCGGTGACGGATCGGTGCAGGAATACGCCGAGGGGTCCCGCGGCGCTCCGGTGGCCTTGAACGCGAACCTTTATGACGGCACGCCCGTCAGTTCCGGTGACTGGGCGGGCGCGGTCACAGTGCTCAATTTCTGGTACGCAGCCTGCGCCCCGTGCCGTGTCGAGGCCCCGCACCTGGAATCGCTGTACCAGGAGTTCTCCCCGCAGGGAGTGAAGTTCCTCGGGATTAACGTCCGGGATGAGAAGCCGACGGCGGAAGCCTTTGAGCGGACCTTCGGCGTGACGTATCCGAGCGTGCAGGACAAGGACGGGAAGGTACTGCTCGCCATGAGCCGCTTCGTCCCGCCCCAGGCGGTCCCGACCACCCTCGTCCTGGACAAGGAAGGGCGAGTTGCGGCGAGAATCCTGGGTGGACTGGACAAGAGCACCCTCAAAGCCCTGATCACTTCCGCACTCGAGGCCTAGGAAAAGCCGGGACGCGGGGGTTCCCGGACGCTCCGGCCGCATGCGAACACCCGGAATTCCGGCCATGCCGGAGCGGAACGAGAGAAGGCTGGTCCGTCATGACAGTGCAGTTGCCTGAGGGTTCCTTGGCTCTTCTGCGTGAGGGGTACACGTTCATATCGAGCCGGTGTGACCGGTTCGGCACCGATGCGTTCCGCACCCGGCTGATGCTGCGCCCGGTGATCTGCCTTCGCGGGGCGGAGGCGGCCGAGTTCTTCTACGGCGGTGGCCGGTTCGGCCGCAAGGGCCATGCCCCGCTCTGCCCAGCACCTGCTGCAGGACGCCGGCAGCGTGCAGTCCCTCGAAGGGCCCGCCCACCGGCACCGGAAACAGCTGTTTCGTGACCTGATGACCAAGGAATCGGTGGACCGTCTCGGCCAGGCTTTCGACACCGAATGGCGCTCCGCGGCGGAGCGGTGGCGTGGCGCGGGCGCGGTGGTACTCCATGACGAGCTGCGCCGGATCCTCACCGCAGCCGCCTGCGAATGGGCCGGAGTGCCGGCAGACCAGGCTACAGTGGGCCGCCGCGCCCGGGAACTGAGCCTGATGATCGAAAAGGCCGGCGCGGTCGGGCCGGCGAACTGGTATGCGCGGTGGCGCCGCCGCGGAACCGAAAAATGGGCCGCCGACTGCCTCGACACCATCCGCCGGTCCGGCCCGGACGCGGCCAGGGACACGCCGGCCGCGTCGATCGCCTTTCACACCGACGAACACGGCAACGCACTCCCGGTTGACACCGCGGCGGTGGAACTTCTCAACCTGCTCCGGCCCATCGAGGCCGTCAGCCGCTTCATGGTCTTCGCAGCCGTCGCCCTGCAGCAGCACCCCGAATGGAAAGACATCCTGAACGCAGGCCAGGACGCAGACCTGGACTGCTTCGCACAGGAAGTCCGCCGGTATTACCCGTTCTTCCCCTTCGTCGGCGGCACGGCCCGCCAACCACTGCAATGGAAGGGCCAGACATTCAAAGAGGGTCAATGGGTGCTGCTGGATCTGTACGGCACGAACCACGACGGCCGGATCTGGAAGGATCCGGAGAGCTTCGACCCTGCCCGGTTCCGCGCCTGGCGGCCGGACCCCCACACCCTGGTTCCCCAGGGCGCCGGCGACCCTGCCGCGGGGCATCGCTGCCCCGGTGAGGACATCACCGTTGACCTGATGCGGCGGGCCGTCCGGGCACTGGCCGCGGAGACCGGCATGAGCGTACCCGCCCAGGACCTGAGCATCGACCTTACCCGGATGCCCGCGCTGCCTCGAAGCGGTTTCATCCTCTCAGGACGCCCCGGACCGCACTGACACGGCTCCGCACATACCCCTGCCGCGGCGCCATAAGCGCGCTGGCCCCGGACCTGCACGCGGAACGCCATGAAGGTTGCGGCTGGCACATATCACCGACTTTGGATATCATCGGTGTATGACGATTGATACGAGAAGTGGCACCCGGCTGGAACCGGCCGCCGCGTTGTTCCATTCCCTGGCCGACCCCGCCCGGCTTGCCATCGTAAAGCGTATCGCCCGGGGCGAGGCCCGTGTCGGTGACCTGACCCAGGTACTGGGTCTGGCGCAGTCCACTGTCTCCGCGCACGTGGCCTGCCTGCGGGACTGCGGCCTGGTCACGGGCCGGACGGAAGGCCGGAAGGTGTTCTATTCCCTGACCCGTCCGGAACTGATCGATGTCCTGGCCCAGGCCGAGATCCTTTTGGCCGCCACCGGCAACGCAGTGAGCCTGTGCCCGACCTACGGCGACGCATCCCGCGACGCCGAAACCACCAAAGAGGAGCAACTGTGAGCGACGCGTGCGGATGCGGCGATGATAAGCCGGAAACAGAAGAAGGCCAGGAAGAAGCCGAGGGCTTCTGGCAGGTGACCGAGGTCCGCGCGGCCGCGGTCTCCGGAGTCCTGCTGCTGGTGGCGTGGATTGCTTCGCTGCTCGACGCATCCGAGTGGGTCACCCTGCCGCTGGAGGCCGCGGCGCTGCTGGTCGCAGCGTGGACGTTCGTTCCCTCCACCCTGCGCCGGCTGGTCAAGGGCAAGATCGGTGTCGGCACGCTGATGACGATCGCGGCCGTGGGCGCCGTCATCCTGGGCCAGATCGAGGAAGCGGCGATGCTGGCCTTCCTCTATGCCATCTCCGAGGGCCTGGAAGAATACTCGGTGGCACGCACCCGGCGCGGGCTGCGGGCGCTGCTGGACCTGGTCCCGTCCGAGGCCAGGGTGCTGCGCAACGGAACCGAAGTTACCGTCTCCCCGTCCGAGCTGGTGCTGGGTGAGACCATGGTCGTTCGCCCGGGCGAGCGTCTTGCCACCGACGGACGCGTCCTGACCGGGCGCACCTCCCTGGACACCTCAGCCCTGACCGGCGAATCAGTCCCTGTCGAGGCCGGACCCGGCAGCGAAGTCTACGCGGGGTCGATCAACGGCACCGGTCCGCTCGAGGTCCAGGTCACCAGCACCGCGGAGAACAACTCCCTGGCCCGGATCGTGCACATAGTTGAGGCCGAGCAGTCCCGCAAGGGCCCCGGCCAGCGCCTGGCCGACTCCATCGCCAAAAAGCTTGTCCCCGGGATCCTGATCGCCGCCGCGCTCATTGCCGTCTTCGGTTTCATCGTGGGCGAACCGGTCCTGTGGATCGAACGCGCCCTCGTTGTCCTGGTGGCAGCCTCGCCGTGTGCCCTTGCCATCTCCGTGCCCGTGACCGTGGTCGCCGCCGTCGGCGCGGCCAGCCGGATGGGCGTCCTGATCAAGGGCGGCGGCGCGCTGGAAACCCTGGGCAAAATCCGCACCATCGCCCTGGACAAGACGGGGACCCTGACCCGGAACAAACCCGCCGTGATCGAGGTCGCGGCCACCGCCTCCTCCACCCGGGAACGGGTGCTGGCCGTCGCCGCCGGCCTGGAAGAACGCAGCGAACACCCGCTCGCCCGGGCCATCCTCGCCGCCACCACGGACCGGGTCACCGTCACCGACCTGAACACGGTTCCCGGTGCGGGGCTCGAAGGGACCATTGACGGGCACAGTGCCCGGCTCGGCAGGCCCGGATGGATCGCCCCCGGGGAGCTGAAGGAAGCCGTCCGGCGGATGCAGGCCGGCGGCGCGACAGCGGTCCTGGTCGAGGAGCAATCTGTCCTCATCGGTGCCGTCGCCGTACGGGACGAACTCCGCCCCGAAGCCAGGGCCGTCATTGAACGCCTGAACCGCGCCGGCTACACCACCGCCATGCTCACCGGGGATAACCGGCTCACCGCAGAGGCCCTGGGCAAGGCAGCGGGCATCACCGAAGTCCACGCCGACCTGCGCCCCGAAGACAAGGCGGACATCATCCGCACCCTGAAGGAGCGGCAGCCGACCGCCATGGTCGGGGACGGCGTGAACGACGCCCCGGCCCTGGCGACCGCCGACACCGGCATCGCGATGGGCGCGATGGGCACCGACGTGGCCATCGAAACCGCCGACATCGCCCTGATGGGCGAGGACCTGCACCACCTGCCCCAGGTACTGGAGCACGCCCGCCGTACCCGCCGGATCATGTTCCAGAACGTGGGCCTGTCCCTGGCCCTGATCGCGGTGCTGATCCCGCTGGCCCTGTTCGGCATCCTGGGGCTGGCAGCCGTGGTCCTGATTCATGAATTGGCCGAAATCGTTGTCATCGCCAACGGCGTTCGCGCCGGCAAGGTCAGCAAGTACGCCACCATCCCGGTTTCCCGGGACGCCGTCCCCAACCTGGAACCGGCCCGGTGAGCCAAGCGGCACCGGTCCGGGACAGTGCCCCGTCCCGGCCGTGGATACGGCGGGGCGGGCTGCTGCTCGGCGCGCTACTGCTCGCCGGAGCCGACTTGCTGATCAAGGCCCAGGCCGAGGCAGGCCTCTCCCGGGGAGAGGTAATCGAAACCCCGCTGCTGACAATCAAGCTCCTGTACAACACCGGGGTTGCCTTCAGCCTCGGCGCGACCCTGCCCACCGGTTTTGTCGTGGCCGGTACCGGGGTCATCATCGCCGCGCTGCTGTCCTGGCTGACGGTCAGCGCCCCGAAGATGTCCAGGACCTCCTTTGCGGGTGGAATCCTTGTTGCCGGCGGCGCCGTCGGGAACTTCATCGACCGGCTTGACGGGCGCGGGGTCGTGGATTATCTGCACAGCGGATGGTTCCCGACGTTCAACCTCGCCGACGTCTTCGTCACGCTCGGCGTCGCCGTCCTGGTGCTGGGCATGTTGCGGCCCGGTAAGGACCCGGAGAACGGGACGTGAGTCTGGGCGGGTTCTTCGCCGAGGGTGTGCAGTCAGGAGCCCTGCTCCTGGCGGTGCCACTGGCGGTCATCGCCGGTCTCGTCTCGTTCATCTCGCCCTGTGTCCTACCCCTGCTCCCGGGCTATCTGGGCTACGTCTCCGGTCTGGCCGGAACGGATGAGAAGGCCGCACGCCGGCGGACCACCGCCGGCGTCGGGCTGTTCATCCTCGGTTTCGCCGCGGTTTTCACCCTGTATGGTGCGGCATTCGGGACCATCGGGCTCTGGCTGGTGAGCTGGAGCGATGTGATCACCCGTGTCCTGGGTGTGGTCGTCATCGTCATGGGTGTGGCCCTGTCCGGGAAGATCCCGTTCCTGCAGAGCACGGCGAAACTGTCCTGGAAACCGAACACCGGCCTGGCCGGGGCCCCGTTGCTGGGCATCGGATTCGGGCTCGGCTGGACCCCCTGCATCGGCCCGACCCTCAGTGCCGTCCTGGCGCTGAGCACCACCACCGGCTCGGCCTGGCGCGGGGCGCTGCTCGGTTTCGCCTACTGCATCGGCCTGGGCATCCCCTTCCTCCTCGTCGCCCGGGGCTTTGGCTGGGTCACCGGCACCCTGGGCTTCGTCCGCCGGAACATCAGGACCTTCAATCTCGCAGGAGCCGCGACCCTGATCCTGGTCGGGATCCTGATGGTCTCCGGTGTCTGGACCACCTGGATCCTGAGCCTGCAGAACCTGATCGGAACCTTCACTACTCCCATCTGACCCACCCTGCGGGTATGCAACCCGCGGCCGGACACACTGAGAGGTACACGGGCCCATGCTTGGCATCATCGCAGCCGCGGCAGCCATGTTCGCCGCCACGAATATCGACGACATCGTCGTTTTGACCGTCCTGTTCCTGGCCTCCGCTAAAGGCCGGCCCCGGCCCTGGGAGATCGTCGGCGGGCAATACCTGGGATTCATCACCCTGGTCGGCATCAGCGTCCTGGCCGCCCTTGGGCTGACGCTTGTCCCGGACGAATGGGTCGGCTGGCTCGGCATGGTCCCGCTGGCCATCGGGGTTATCGGCCTGATCCGTTTCCTGCGCAAACGCGGGGAAGAGGACGAAGAAGGTGCCATCAGTGCGATCGGCCTGCTCAGCGTCGCCGGCATCACCATCGCCAACGGCGCGGACAACATCGCCATCTACACCCCGATCTTCCGCACCATGGCGCCTCAGGACACCGTGGTCACCATCGTTGTATTCCTCATCCTGGTCGCCGTCTGGTGCGCGCTGGGACGTGTTGTAGGCACCCACCCGAAAGTCACCGAGACCCTGGAAAAGATCGAACACTGGCTGGTCCCTGCGGTGTTCATCGGGCTGGGCCTGTTCATCCTCATCAGCTCCGGGGTCGTGCCCCGGCTGTTCGGCGCCTGACCGTCATAAATCTTTTGGGACGAACACAGACCAGGGTCAGGAGGAATCATGAGGGAAACACCGTTCCGGTTGTTGCTCGATGCCCGCGCCTGCCGGAAAAAGGGCAGCGCTGCGATCCTGCAGCGCCAACGCGAGCGGCTGGTGGAGATGGTGACATACGCACGGACGTGCTCCCCGTACTACCGCCAGCTCTATCAGGGCCTGCCGGCACGGATCACGGACCCGCGTCTGCTGCCCGTGACGACAAAGGCCGCACTGATGGCACATTTCGATGACTGGGTCACAGACCCTGCGGTGACCCTGGAGGGAACGCAGTCGTTCGTCGCGGACCCGTCGCTGCTCGGTGAGAAGTTCCTCAACCGCTACACGGCCGCTACGACATCCGGGACGACCGGCACCCGCGGACTGTTCCTGCTCGACACCCGAACCCTGGCCGTATCCAAGGCCCTGACGTTCCGCATGCTCAGTTCCTGGCTCACCCCGGCAGACCTCATGGGGATCATCCGCGGGCGCGGGCGGATAGCCATGGTCGTCGCCACCGGCGGCCACTTCGCCTCAGCAGCAGCCGCAGCCGCGCTACGAAAGGGACCAGCCCGGCACAGCGTGCGCGTGTTCCCGGTCCAGACGCCGATACCGGACCTCGTCGCTCAGCTGAACAGCTTCCGCCCGGCCCTCCTCGCCCCCTACGCCTCCACTGGCCGGTTGCTGGCATCCGAGCAGGAAGCAGGACGTCTGACCATCCAGCCCGTTGCTGTTATTCTCTCGGCCGAGGGACTGCCTGCGGGAGAGTACGCCAGGATCAGCGGAGCGTTTGGGGCGAAGGTCCGGCAGGGCTACGCAGCGACTGAATGCCCCTTCCTGAGCTACAGCTGCCAGGAAGGCTGGCTGCACGTCAACAGCGACTGGGCCATCCTGGAACCGGTGGATGCAAACCATGAACCCGTCCCGCCCGGGCAGCCCTCGCACACCGTGCTGCTGAGCAACCTGGCCAACCGCATCCAACCCATCCTGCGCTACGACCTCGGCGACAGCGTCACCGCAAGGACTGACCCCTGCCGGTGCGGGGACCCGACGCCGGCCATCCACGTGCAGGGACGGAACGCCGAGCTGCTGACCCTCCAAGGCAACCGGCTCGCCGTCGCAGTGACACCCCTTACGCTGAGTACCGCCCTCGACAGGGTGCAGGGCCTGAGTAAGGGCCAGATCATCCAGACAGGACCCCAGAGCCTCAGCCTCCGGCTGCAGCCCGCCGCCGGTGCGGATCCTGAGAACGTATGGGAATCCGCCCGGTCCGAAATCACCCGCGCGTTGACCAGTCATGGGCTGGGCAACGTCACCATCACCAGGGACGCCGGGCCACCGCTACTCACTCCAGGCGGCAAGCACCGCACAGTCGTCCCGCTGCCCCCGTAAGAGCCATCCCATCTTGTCGGCGAATACATTGGTGATGCCGACGGCCACTAGAGCATCCAGTCGCCGGGCCCAGGTCCGGCTTGGCCGTTGAGACCCGCGCATATCCAATATCCATCCCCGCACCGTACCGGAATTTGCCCCGTGACGCTCGGAAATGAGTTCGCGTTCAAACTCGGCCAGGAGCCCGAAGACAAGCTTCCCGGAGGCCCTAGTGGTATCGGATGGCGGCGCCCTTCCGATGAGGACCTTCAGACCGATCCCACGCCCGGTCAGGTCATGGACGATGTTGACCAGGTTGGGCTACACCGCGGCACACCGATGGGCTGGGAACAGCTCACCGGCGACTACACGTGGCCCCGCCCCAACCAGATCAAACCCGGCAAATACGGGCCACTACCCCGCCCGGCCATACCCTAGCGTCGGATATTTCACTTTTTCACACGTCACCCCTCATTGACGATGTCAGTTTTTGAATTCCAGCGCCCTAGTTAAACGGCTTTAGGATCCCGCCTAGTCAGGTCGTGAGCAGATCACGTCCGTCGCGGGCGGAACCTATTCAACTCGCGAATTGTTGGCGTCTCGTCGAAATTCTGAGTTGACAGCGCGACGGCTTTGCCGTGGGCTGAAAGTCACGAACCTTCGGATATTTTGTCGCTCCGTCGTGCCACAATCTCGGAGGACGTGAAGTTCACGTTCTCTACATAAGGAGGCACCGTGGCAGGCAAGCCAGAAAATCCGGAACACCCCCAGCACCCGGAACACCCCGAACACCCCCAGCACCCGGAACACCCCGAACACCCGGATACCCCGCAAGGTCCTCCTAACCCGCCGGTTCCCCCGGGTCCCCGCCCGGTCGGGTGAGCTAATGCCTTTCCTGCCCTGGTGGGAACGCTATGCCGGGCTCCTGCAGTCAGAAATTTCTTGGCTGCAGGACCTCGGCATTGCCTGCCGAATCGACGAAACCAAGCGTGACGATCACCAGACCTTGACCATGGAGTTGTCCGTACCGGAAACAGTGACCGGAACAGCCCCTCTGGAGCTGACGGCTGTCTTCCCGGATTTCTATCCGCTCGTTCCGCCGAAAGTCTTCGCCGTGGACCTAGGGATGCCTCATCACTGGAACCCGTTCAGCAACGAAGTGTGCCTGTTGGGAACCCCATCGGAAGAATGGGGAACGAATGGGTCACTGGCTCAGCTGCTGAAGGACCAGTTACCTGCAGCGCTTAAGGCAGGCATGTCCGGCGACGAGCATGCCGACTGGAATGAGAAGCCTCAAGCCGAACCGTTCGGGGCCTACTACAACAGCTACGCAAACTCGGCGATGGTCTTTGTCGACGGTTCGTGGACCCTACCTCGGGAAGCTGTTCAAGGGCCGATTGAAGTTCGGCTTGACGGCCCATTTCCTGGGCCTGAGCTGACGCAGCGGATGCTGGGCGGGGTCCTACGAGTAGGGTCTGATACCGGCCAGGCGCACGCGACGTTGGAAAACCAGATTCAGGAACTTCTGGGCGGCCAGTTGATACATGGCCGTTGGTCCAGGCTGTCGACGCCTGTTGCCGTTGACGATGCCCGAGCCATCTGGGAGGCTGCCGAAAAAGCCGACAGTAGCAGCACGCCCGACCAGCCCTACGGCCGGCGCAAGATCCAAATACGGGGAGTGGTTTTCCCGGAAGAGTCCGGACCAAGACAAGTCTCCGAGGGGTGGCTATTCGTGCTGAGGGTCCGCGGCGAGCAACGACAGAACTATAGTAAGAAGCCTCGTTCCGGCCGTTCCCGACCCTTGATGGTTTCTGGGGGCGCAGATGAGTACCACCTGCTCCGCGCAGGCCGTGTTGGCCGTTCCGACATCAGAGCACGTGTTCCAGACCTTGGCCCGTTGGCAACGAAGAAAGTCGCGCTTGTCGGTGCAGGTGCCATTGGAAGCGCTGTTGCAGTGCATCTGGGCCGGGCTGGTGTAGGACACCTGAGCCTCATTGATGCTGACGTTCTCGAACCCGGGAACTTGGTCAGGCACACAGCCACCCTCGAAGGCGTAGGTTTTCTCAAGGCTGTCGCCGTGGCCAGACTGGTCCGGATGGCAGCGCCGTACACCGAGGTCATGTACAACCCTGCCTATGTCGGAGGTTCACGCCCGCATGGAGAGCCGGACCCGCTACGCCAAATCAGCCAGGATCTGGAATCTTATGACCTGTTGATTGATGCCAGTGCTGATCGTGGTACACAACGAATCTTGGCCTTGGTCGCTCGTGAGGTTGACGTGCCCTACCTATCGCTCGAGGCCACGAACGGTGCCTGGGGAGGCTTGGTGGCTTACATCGGGCGGGACTCTCCATGGTGCCAGTCGTGCCTGGAGTGGTTCCGCTACGATCAGACCATCCCGGACCCGGCACATTCCCCTTCCCCCTACACGCAACCGATCGGATGTGCGCAACCGACATTCACCGGCGCCGCGTTCGACTTGGAAGAAGTGAGCCTTCAAGCTGCTCGAACTGCCTCGGCCCGACTAACTTCCGACGACCAAGGCGCAAAATCAGGTTTCGATGTCGCCGTCTTGAAACTCCGAGACGAAGCAGGTGAACGGACCTTGCCAACATGGACCGGATACAACCTTGGCCGGCACCCGCGATGCGCGGGCCACAGTTGACCGAATACATCTGGTTTCCAGTGCCGGTGCTATCGGATCTGGTAGAACAAGCCCGGCTGTATGCTCCTGCGGAGACCGGAGGGATCCTTGTGGGCCACTACACCGTAACTAAGCCCAATGGACAGCGCGATGCGGTCGTAACTGACGTCATAGGACCGGGGCCAGCAGCCACAAGGTCCCGAATTGCATTTGAACCGGACACGGAGTGGCAAACAGCCGAACTCTCCAGAGTGTATGCCTTACGGGACCGCCGCGTTTCCTATCTGGGAGACTGGCACACACACCCGACCGGGCAACCTGTACCGAGTCTTCGAGACCTGAAAACCCTCGAAACGATAGCCGCTCACACTGCGGCGCGGTGCCCCGAACCCTTCATGGCCATCCTCGGGAAAGAAGGGATGGAGCAGGATTGGAATATCGCTGTGTGCCAGCACGAGGCTTTGGGGCGGATACGGAACATCATCCCAAGGACTATCCGCGGGTTTTAGAGGGCCCTGCCGATCCCGGACTTGTGAGAAGGAAGGGCTGCGTCCTCAATGGCTGCTGGAGCGCATGCCCGGACCGAGGAAATATCTAGTTGCAAGGTCGTCACTGTGTTCGGCCGGACGTAACGATCGGATGTGCTAGTGGTCGACCCAGACCCGGAACAATCATTGGCTGCCAGTGCATAACCCACACTGAGCTCCCGTTCGTGTTCGACTCCAGCTTTACGAAAGGTCCATTATCGGTGGCCTAGATAAGAACGCCTTCAGCTCCCCCTTGAGCCGCCGTCGCTTTGCAAGTGGTGGAACACGGCGATCAAGCGTCCGTAGCCCGGCGGGGCCTCACACCCTGCGCGAGTTGATGCCTTAAGGATTCCTCAATTATCGGGCACACTCTCTTTCTGGTGGCGTTCGTGCTTCGCTCTCGGGTCAGAAGAGGGGTCAAGCAGCTCTGGCGTTCTGGCACTCCAGTCCTCAGAATTCCTAGAAGGAGGGCCGAATCATGATGAATGGCTGGTATGGAAACGGGTGGGGTCTCGGCGGCTGGATCGTCATGGCCGTGCTGATGCTGATTTTCTGGGGCGGGGTGGTCACGGTGGTGGTGCTCCTTCTGCGCCGGCCTCACCCCGGTCACGGGTTCTCCGAGCGCCCCGCCCATGATGAGGCCGAGCGGATCCTTAGCGAGCGCTTTGCCCGCGGGGAGATCGACGAGCAGGAACTAACCGCACGGCGGGCGGCCCTCAGGCGTCGGGAGTGAGCGGACTCTCACGGCGGGGCCAGAACCTCGTGGCTGCCGCCGCCGTCGTCCTCCTGACTGTGCTGTCCCTGCTGGCCGTCGGGCTCCTGGGCAATCCCGCCGGTCCGGGCGGCGGCGGGCGGCTCGTGGCCGGGTGCACCGTCCCCCGCCTGGCCGGAACCGAGGTCAACGTCACCCTGACCAACATGGGCGGACCGGTCATGCGCCCCCGGAACGGCATGATGGGCGGGGCGATGCGTCTAACGGCCGACCGCGGCGCGGTCGCGCGCGGCACCGTCTCCTTCCTGGTGACCAACGCCGGGAGCATCAGCCACGAGATGGTGATCCTGCCCTTGCCCGAAAACCAGGTTCCCGGCACCCGTCCTGTCGGGCCGGATGGCACCATCGACGAAAGCGGCAGCCTCGGGGAGGCCTCCGGGACCTGCACGGAAGGCTCCGGCGAGGGGATCCTGCCGGGCACCTCGGGCTGGGTGACTCTCACGTTGCCGCCGGGCCGGTACGAGCTGGCCTGCAACCTCCCCGGTCACTATGCGGCCGGTATGTACACCCAGCTCACCGTGACCTGAGGCTCCTCCGGCACGGCGCGCCTCCGGAGGAAAAGGTAGCCTTGTAACAGCTGTTTCCACCAGGAGGGATGATCGACGTGACCGGACAGGCCGCCAGCATGATGGTTGCCCTGCGCCTCGTGCGCCTGGTTCTGCTGTCTCTGGCCCTGATGGCCGGCATCCTCGGAATGCACATCATGTCTCTCGTACCCATGGACAGCCAGGGCGCGCCAACGGCTGCCGGCGACCACGGCGCAGTGCACATCCTGGCGCCCGCGGAGGACCCCGGACAGGTGGGCCACCCTGGGTCCAGCGCGGCCTCCGACCATGACCACACCGGATCCCAGCAGCACGGCCCTCAGCTCGACGAAACCTGCAGCGGAGACCACGGGTGCGCCGGTATGCACACCATGGACGCGTCCTGCACCCCTGCCGCGAAGTCGGCATCACTCGAAGCGCCGCTCCCCGGCATCGGATTCAGCGTGGTTAATCCCCCGACCGGTGAGCCGCTTCAGACGGCGGCCCTGTCCCGCCGCCCGGTAGGTCCCTCCCCCGGGGATCTCTGCATCAGCCGGACGTAGAGAAGAGGCCGCGCCGTGATACCTCCGGCGCACGCTCCGCTGCCCTTCCGCCTGTGGATGGGCAGCGCGCCATTGACGGCTGCCTCTTTCCCGGGCCTCTCTGCGCCCGGGACATTCCGAAGGACCCCATGAAAACCCAGAAGTACCTTGCCCTGTCTGCCACCGCCGTCGCCGCGGCCATTGCCCTCGGCGGCTGCGCATCCGTCTCCAACGGGACCTCCGCCCCGGTGAATTCCATGAACGGCATGGACCACGGGAGCGCGTCCGGCAGTGCACCCGCCAGTAGCACCCCTCCCGCCGCCGCGGACCACAACGCCGCGGACACAATGTTCACCCAGGGCATGATCCCGCACCACCAGCAGGCTGTGGAGATGAGCGACCTGATGCTGGGCAAGAAAGACGTCCCCGCGCCGGTGAAGGACCTCGCCACCAGGATCAAGGCAACCCAGGGCCCGGAGATCGCCACCATGACCGGCTGGCTCAAGACTTGGAACGAATCCGCGACCATGGCCCCCGGCCACACCATGGAGGGCATGATGGGCGACGACGACCTCACCCGCCTGAAGGCCGCCCAGGGCACGGAGGCGGCGAAGCTGTTCCTGACCCAGATGATCGCCCACCACCAGGGTGCTGTCACGATGGCCAAGACCGAGATTGCTGATGGTAAGAACGCCGACGCGGTGGCGCTGGCCAAGAGCATCGTCACGGCCCAGGAATCCGAGATCAAGGACATGCAGGCCCTGCTGCCGACCCTCTAGGCGGCCCATCCCGGCCGGGCGTGCCGCCGGTCCCGCACCGGAATCGGCGGCACGCCCGAGCTGGCCCCACGTCCGCGCCCACCGGGTGCGTCTTCCCGCAATTTCTCATTACATCCCGCTTTCAGGAGCCTCGAATGTCTGTGCTTCGCAAACCCCGGAAACGCCCGACAGCAATGGTCTCGGCGGCCGTCGCCATAACCTTCCTGCTTCCAGCCTGCAGCCCCGCTCTGCCGTCCCCGCCCATCGCGGGCTCCCCGCTGAACAATGCACTTCCCGACGCCCACGTCCATGGGCTCAGCGCTGATCCCGCCTCCGGGCAACTGCTCCTGGCTACCCATGAGGGCCTGTTCGACGTCACCAGCAGGCCGGCCGTGAAGATCGGACCAACAAATGACCTGATGGGCTACGCCACGGCCGGTGAACCGGAAGTTCTCTTTGCCTCCGGCCATCCCGGTCCCGGCACCGCGGCACCCGATCCCCTCGGCCTCATCAAGAGCACCGACGGCGGGAAGACGTGGCAACCCCTCTCACGTCAGGGTGAGTCAGACTTCCACGCACTCACCGTGACGGGATCCGGGCTCGTAGCCTTCGACGGCACCCTGCGGACCAGCACGGACGGCACCTCGTGGAAAGCCGTCGGGGTGGATTTCCACCCCGCAGCGCTGGCTGGCCACCCCGGCAGCGCGACAGTCCTCGCCACCGCCCAGGACGGGCTGCGGCGTTCAACCGATGGCGGCGCCACCTGGACGAAGGTCCCCGGCGCCCCCGTCATCCAGTTCGCCGCCTTTGCCAGCGTCCAGACCGCCGTCGGCGTCGCCCCGGACGGCACCGTCTACCGCTCGGACAACGGCGGAGCGACCTGGAAGGCCGCAGGCAAGCCGACAGGCCCTGTCCAGGCGGTCGCCGCAAACCAGAGCAGCGACGGAAAGCTCCGCATCTGGGTGGCCACAGCGCAAGGGTTGGAGACCTCGGCAGACGGCGGCCAGACTTTTTCCGCCTACGATCCCGCCGGTGCGGGCCCAGGCTCGACGGCGGTGACCCGGTGACGGGCATCCCGGAAACCGGCCGGCAGGCGGCAAACGTCCTGCTCGACGCCGTATCGCTCTGGGACGAGAAGCCGGACCCGGAGCTCATCAACCGGGCCCTGGCCAGGCTGGGCATCATCGGCGCCGTCCAGGCCCGGGGGCCTGCGGCCGCTGACCTGCAAGGCATCGACATCGACGTGACACACCTCGTGGGAGGCGCCACCGTGGCGATCAAATGGCTGGTCGCCCAGCTCGCGGCGGCCCGCGGCGTCGAGGAATCGTCCATCATCTCCGAGCTTCGGCACCACTTCGATACCTGACGCCGTGACAGCTGTCCCCCGGCACACCGGCGCCAGCCCCGGCAAGCCCGACAACCCCGACTCCTCTGAAAGATACGAAATTATGCCCACCCCAATGAATCCCCGTCTCAACCGGCGCAGTTTCCTCGGCCTCTCGGTATCGGCGGCTGCGGCCGCGGCGCTGGCTGCCTGCAGCAGCACGCCTCCCTCCGCGGACGGCCCGCGGAGGATCATGCCCGGCGATCCGGCCATTGCCGAGCTGGAGGCCGGCCGGGCCTTCACCGGCACCACCGTCAGCCAGAACCTCACCGCGGCACCGATATCGGCCTCGGTCGCCGGCAAGACCGTGTCCACCTGGGGGTACAACAACGGTCTGGTCGCGCCCACCATCCGGGCGAAGGCCGGCGACAGGCTCCGCGTGGCGCTCAAGAACAACCTTCCGGACCCCACCAGCATCCACTGGCACGGTCTGGCGCTGCGGAACGACCAGGACGGCGTACCCCACGTCACCCAGGATGCCGTCGCCTCGAACGCCGACTATTCCTACGATTTCCGGATCGCCCACCCGGGCACCTACTGGTATCACTCGCATGTCGAAATGCAGCGCGAACGCGGGCTCTACGGCGCCCTCATCGTCGACGACCCGGCCGAGAAACTGGTCTACGACCGGGATTGGGTCATTGTCCTTGACGACTGGCTGGACGGCGTCACGGGCACCCCCGACGAGGTCCTCAAGGAGGTCTCCGGCGGCATGGGTATGGGCGGCGGCTCCATGCCCGGAATGGATCATGGTTCGATGGGCGGATCCATGGGTTCAACGCCCTCTCCGTCGCCCGGGTCCGGAACGCACATGTTGATGGGTTCACGCAGTGACTTCCTGGGCGGCGACGCCGGCGACGTCCGTTACCCGTACCACCTGTTCAACGGCAAGGCTCCCGATCAGGCAGAGGAATTCACGGCCAAGGCCGGCGAGATTATCCGGCTGAGGATCATCAACGCGGCCGGGGACACTGCTTACCGGGTCGGCATCCCCGGCCGGAAGCTCACCCTCACCCACACGGACGGCTTCCCTGTAGTGCACAAGGACGTCGACGCCGTGGTCCTCGGCATGGGCGAACGCATTGATGCCCTGGTCACGGTGGGCGACGGCTACAGCCCGGTCCTGGCCTTGCCCGAGGGCAAAACCGGCCAGTCGGTCGGTTTCATCAGCACGGGAACGGGCAAGCGGCCGGTGCCGGCGACGCTCCCCATCGCACTCGACGGCGATGTGGTGGACGGCGGCCAACTGAAGGCGGACCCGTCGGTCGCCCTGCCGTCAAAGACCCCGGACAGGACCCACGTTCTCAAGCTCACGGGCGGGATGATGAAGTACGACTGGGGCATCAACGGCCGGCGGTTCGACATGAACGACCCCCTCCGCGACGCGTTCGATATTAGGCGCGGCGAGCGGGTTGAAGTGCAGTTCGTCAACGAGACCACCATGTGGCACCCCATGCACCTCCACGGCCACACCTTCCAGGTGGGGCGCGACGGTGCCCGCAAGGACACGGTAATCGTCAGGGCGGGTCAGACCGTTACGGTGGTTTTTGATGCGGACAACCCGGGCCAGTGGCTGACGCACTGCCACAACGCCTACCACGCCGAGCGCGGCATGATGGGTGTGATCTCCTACGTGGCCTGAGAACGGCAGCGGAACCCGGCGCGCTGGTCAGCGGCCGGAAGCGGGTGAAGGGAAGGGTGATTGTCGATGTACTGGGGAATCCTGAGCATGCTGGGGCTGGTCCTGGCAGGAGTAGGAGGCTTGTATGCCTTCGCCAAACTCACCGCCGTCGCGCGCAATCCGCTGATCAGCCGCCCGTTCCTCAGCGGCTGGATCCCCGACCAGCACGCGCTCTCCCGCTATCACGCCCGCTACTACCCCGTGACTCTGGTGTTTCTGGCCTTCGATGTCGAAATGCTCTTCATGTACCCGTGGGCGGCAGTGGTGGGCCGACTTGGAGCGGGGGCCGTGATCGAGATGTTTGTCTTCCTCGGAGTGCTGATGGCCGGCGTGGTCTGGGCCTGGCGGGAAGGGGCGTTCAAGTGGGTCTAAAGAATATTTTGGGCAGGCTGGCGACCACGCGCTGTCACGTTCTTATCGTCGAGACACCTGGTCATGCCTCAGTCCGGATGGCAGTGGAGCAGGACCTGGTGGAGCGGGGCTGGGTGCCCGCGCTCTCCCCAGCGGACGCGGACATCCTCTGTCTCTGCGGGGAACCCGCAGCCGACCTCGCCGGGGTCCTGGACCGGATCTGGGATGAGCTTCCCTCGCCCCGGGCCAGAACAACTGTCGTGGCAGCCGCGGACATTGACGGGGCACTGACCGCGTGCGCCCGGGAACTCGCCGACCCCGAGCGGCAGGCCTCCCAGGCCGGGGCGCGGAACAATGACGCCGGCTCACCGGACTCCGGGGACCACGGCCAGATGGACGACGGCGACATGGACCACGGAAGCATGGATCATGGCGGCATGGACATGCCGATGCCGGACGGGATCGCCCTCGCCGGGCAGGGCTCGGACCGGGACGGCTTGGACCTGGACGAGCTTCAGGTACCCCTGGGGCCCGTGCTCCCCGCCTGGCCCGCCGGACTGGTGCTGCGCTGCACGCTACAGGGCGACGTCGTAATGTCCGCGCAGGCCGAATGGCTGTCGACCGGCCCCGGAGCCGAGGCAACCGTGGCCGACTCCCGGGCGGTAGTGGTTCACCAGACCGATCTGGCCTCCCGGCTCCTGCGGCTCGCGGGGAGTACCGACGCAGCCGGACGGATGGAGCGGATCCGGAACCAGGCGCTGGCGAGCGGCTCCGCGGCGGCCAGCCACGGACCTCTCACTGCCGAACTGTCGCGACTGAAGCGTTCGTTCCTGCTGCGCCGGTCCCTGCGGGGCGTGGGCCGGGTCGGGACGGATGCGCCCCGTCCGGAGGCGGGCACCGATGTCTGGGATCGCCTGCTCGGCATGGTCGAAGCAGCAGTCTCCGCTGCCGCGGGGGTTTATCAGCCGCCGTCCCGGCTCAGCCGACAAGTGGACGCCGCGCTGCTGGCGGACTTGGCGGCCGGGCTGGAACTCGGGACGGTCCGGCTCATCGTCGCCAGCTTTGATCTGTCCCCGGTCGCGGCCTTGACGGCGGCAGCCCGGTGAGCGGCGTCGTACAGGTGGCCCCGGTCTGGGCCGTGGCGGCGGTGCTCCTGACTGTGCTGGCGGGCGTTGCCGGGGCGGTCTTCGAGGCCGTGGTGCAGGCGCGCTCGGACGGCCGCTGGGGCGGGCTGCTGGCGCCTGTCGCGGAAACGGCGCGGCTCCTTCGGCAACCGCGCCGGTCCTTGGTCTCGGCCGATGTCCTGTTGTGGCGGATCGGGACGGCAGGTCTGCCGGTCATCGCCGTGCTGATGGCCGCGGTCCTGCCGTTCGGGTCCTGGGTTATCGCGGACCTACCGGTCGGGCTGGTCTGGTTCAACGCCATGGACGTCATGGTGTGGGCTGCGGTCTGGCTGGCAGGGTGGGGGCCCAACTCCGCCCACGCGATGATCGGCGGCTACCGCTTCCTCGGGTTGGCCCTCGGGTACGAGCTGCCGCTGATGTTCGCCCTGACCGCGCCGGCGGTCGCGGCAGGAAGCCTGCGCATGGCGGACATCGTCGCGGGCCAGGAAACGCTCTGGTACGTGGCCTGGATGCCCGTCGCGTTCGTGGTTTTCTGCGCCGCGGTGCTGGCCTTTTCGCTGCACCGGCCGTTCGACGCACCGGCCGGGTCGGACATCGCCGGAGGGGTGCTGGCCGAGGCCGCCGGCGTGGACCGTCTTCTGCTGCTCGCCGGCCGGCACATGCTGCTGGCTGTCGGTTCGGGCTTCGCCGTCGCCCTGTTCCTGGGCGGCGGCGCGGGACCGTTCCTCCCCGGCTGGGCCTGGTTCCTAACGAAAACGCTGGTGCTGCTGGGCGTGCTCCTGGTCGTCCGCCGGCGCCTGGCTCCGCTCAGGCCCGACCAGCTGATGGCCCCGGCCTGGCTCGTGGCGCTGCCGGCCGTGCTCCTCCAGCTTGCCATCGTCGCCGTCGTCGCTGTTGCGAGAGGTTGAAAACATGCTGACTACCGTTATTTTTGCCGCACTTGCCCTGATCGCCGTAGCCGCCGGCATCGCCGTGTTCCGCACGGATTCCATGGCGCGGGCCACCTACGCGCTGGCCGTGTCCTTCGTCGCCGTGGGCGCCATGATGCTGCAGTTCGGCCTGGACTACATCGGTGTGGTGACGATCCTGATGATGGTGATGGAGATGGCCATCATGGCCATTTTCATGGTCATGTTCATGGGGATGAATCCGGCCCTGATGCCCATGGACATGGTGCACAACAAACGGGGTTCCCTCCTGATCTCCAGCGGCGTCTTCGCGGTGCTCGCCGCCGGGGCCCTCCTGGTTCCCTGGCCGGCCCGCCGCGGCGCCCCTGCCGTGGACCTCACCGCCTCGCTGGGCGAGGCGATCATGGGCAATAAGATGCTCGTGATGCTGACGGTGAGCCCGGTGCTGTTCGCCACCCTCGTCTCCGCCGTGGTCCTCGCCAATCCCCGCGGCCGTTACCGGCAGTATCCCCCGCCCCTGGCTGCCCCCGGGGATGCCGACGGCGGCGCGGAGAACGGCAGCGCGGAGAACGGCGGCGCCGGACCTCAGGGCCATGGACACCATGGAGGTGGGCACTGATGAGTCTGCCCCTTGTCCTGGTGGCTGCCGCCGCGCTCTTCAGCGTGGGACTTTACGGCGCACTGTCCCAGCAGGTGGTCGTCATGGTCATGATGGGACTGGAACTGATGATCAACGGCGTCATCCTGGCCGCCGCCGGCTTCTGGTGGTTCCTCGCCCCCGCTCCGGACGGCCAGGTGCTCCTGCTGGTCGTGATCGCGGCGATGACGGTCGAAATGGCGTTGGGATTTGCCGTGGCGACACTGTTGCACCGGTCCCAGCAGACGGACATGACGGACATGGCCAAGGAGCTCTCCGAATGAGCGTCCTGCTGATTCTCGCGATTCTCCTTCCGGCGGCCGCCGGCACCGGGCTCTGCGTCTCCGGCCACCGGGCCGACCGCATCGCCCCGGCCGCCGCCATCGGGGTCTCCCTCCTGGTGCTCGCCGCGACCGCCGCGCTGGCCGCCGCCCGGCCTTCCTGGAGCGCGCCGTTCATGGCAGGAACCAGCTTCGGGCTCACCGTCGACGGCCTGACGGCCCTCATCCTTCCGGTCGTGGCCGCGGTGACGCTGCTGGTGCTGGTCTTCGCCGCCGCCGAGGGAACGTCCGGCGCCGCCCGCTTCCACGGACTCATGCTCCTCTTCTCCGCCGCGGTCCTGGTGACGTTGACGGCGACCACGTTAGCGGCGCTCCTTTTCGCCTGGGAACTGATGGGGGCAGCCTCTTTCGCGCTGATCGGCTTCAACTGGCGCGAAAGCCACCGCGTCGGCTCCGGCCTGAGCGCCTTTATCACCACTCGAAGCGCCGACCTGGGGTTGTATCTTGCGGCGGGAGCGGCCTTCGCCGGCGGCGGGACGCTGGACCTGGGCTCCCTCACGGACCTGCCCCCGGGATGGCGGGACGCTGCTACGGCCGGCATCCTGGCCGCTGCCCTCGGCAAGGCCGCCCAGCTGCCGTTCAGCTTCTGGCTTTCCCGTGCAATGGAGGGCCCCAGCACGGTCAGCGCGCTGCTGCACTCCGCCGCGATGGTCGCCATGGGCGGCTACCTGCTGCTGCGGACACAACCTCTGCTGGCCTCAACGGCATGGGGCTCGACGACGGCCGCCTGGGTCGGCGCCGCCACGGCCGTCCTGCTGGGGATCGTCGCGCTCGCGCAGCAGGATCTGAAGCAGTTGCTCGCCGCGTCCACGGCCGCGCAGCTCGGGTTCGTCGTGATGGGGGCCGGGGTCGGCGACGTGGCAGGCGGCGCCGCGCACCTGATGGCCCACGCGGCGACGAAGGCCGCGTTGTTCCTCTCCGCCGGGGCCTGGCTTGCCGCCCTGGGCACCAAGCAGCTTCCCGCGCTCCGGGGCGCCGCACGCCGCTGGCCGATCCTGGGGGCCGCCTTTACCGTCGGGGCGCTGAGCCTGGCCGGGATGCCGCCTCTGTCCCTCTGGGCCACCAAGGACAATGTGCTCGCCGCCGCCCTTGAGGTATCCCCGGCCCTGTATGCCGCAGGCCTCGCCGGTGCCGCATTGTCCGCAGCTTACGCCGGCAAGGCCCTGGCCTTGGTGTGGCGGCCGCTGCCAGCCGACGCAGCCGCCGCCTACGACACGGAAGAGAAGGGCACGCGCCGGGTGGAGCCCGGGCAGATTCTTCCGGTCGCTGCCCTGGCCGCCGCGGCCGCCGTCGGTGGCCTGCTGGTCTCGGGCCCGGTCGGCAGAGCCGTCAGCGCCGCCGTGGGTGGCGGTGCGGAGCCGGGCGTTGCCGAATTGATCACCTCTGCGGCCTTGGCGGTCGCGGTCCTGGTCTTCGGCCTGTGGCGTCCCGTCTCCGTCCGGGCCGGGCACGCGGCGGACTGGTTTGGACTGGAGCGGGCCGCGGCCGCCGTCGTGGTCCGCCCGGTTGAGCGGGCCGCGCACGCCCTGGCGCTGTTCGATGACCGGGTGGTGGACCGCGGCGTCATGGCGACGGCCCGGACGATCGTCAAGGCCGCCGGTCCCGCGTCCCGGGCCGATGCCGCGGTAGACCGTGGCGTCGAAGCCGTGGCCCACGGCTTCCGCAGCGCGGGCCGGCAGGCCAAGCGGCCGCAGACCGGCTTGATCCACCAGTATTACGCCCAGGCGGTGCTGCTCCTCGTGGGCGCCGCGGTTCTCCTGATTTTCGTGAGGTAAGTGTGCTTAGCCTGATTATTGTGTTGCCACTGGCTGCAGCGGCGGTGCTGGCCGGACTGCCCCGGCTGAAGGACTCCGCAGCACGGACGGTGTTCGCCGCGACGGCGGGCGTCGAGACCGCCCTGGCCGTCGGCCTCTGGGCCGGCTACCGCGACCCCGGGCCGGGCGGCCTGGCCTACGAGGAACGACTGCGGTGGATACCCAATGTCGGCAGCAGCTACCACCTGGGCGTGGACGGCTTGTCGCTGCCGCTGCTGGTGCTGACAACGGTCATCTTCCTGGCCTGTGCCGTCTACGACTGGAAGTCCCGGGACCGGGTCAGGGCCCGGTCGGCCCTCTTCCTGTTCCTGGAAACAACCTGCCTCGGCCTGTTCGCGGCGCAGGACCTGATCCTGTTCTTCCTCTTCTTCGACCTCTCGATCGTGGCGATGTACTTCGTCATCGCCGGATGGGGCCACGGAGACCGCGCCCGCTCCGCCATGAAATTCTTCCTCTACACCTTCCTCGGCTCCCTCGCCCTGCTGGTTGGCTTCATCGGCCTGTACCTGGGCGCCGATCCCCACACCTTCGACATCCCCGAACTCGCCGCGGCGAACGCTTTCCGCGGCAACCCCGCCGGCGGCTTCGTCCTCGCCGCGATTCTCCTGGGCCTTGCGGTCAAGACACCCACCGTGCCCTTCCACACCTGGCTGCCACCGGCCCACACCGACGCCCCGGCCACAGGTTCCGCGGTGCTGGCCGGAATCCTGCTGAAGATGGGCACCTACGGGTTCGTCCGAATAGCCATGCCTCTCCTGCCGGACGCCTGGCGGGCTTGGTCCCCGGCCATCCTCACCGTCGGGATCCTCTCGGTCCTGTACGGTGCCCTGGTCGCACTGGCCCAGAGCGATCTAAAGCGGATGATCGCGTACACCTCGGTCAACCACATGGGCTACATCCTGATTGCCCTCGGAGCGGCCGGAGCCGCCACGGGCGCCGGGTCAACGATCCGCGCCACAGCCGTCACCGGCGCCGTCACCCAAATGGTCAGCCACGGCCTGATCACCGGTGCGCTGTTCCTGCTGGCCGGGGTCCTGCAGGACCGGGCCAAGACCTACGACATGGGTGCCTTCGGCGGGCTGGCGACGCCGGCCCCGAAGTTTGCCGGGTTCTTCGCCGTCGCGGCGTTCGCATCCCTCGGGCTCCCTGCCTTCAGCGGCTTCATCGCCGAGTTCCAGATCTTCGCCGGAAGCATCGGTGCCGTTCCGCTCACCGCCATTGCGCTGCCAGGAATCGTGATCACCGCCGCGCTGTTCCTCAGAGCCCTCCAGAGGATCTTTACCGGCCCGGTCAAGGGCAGGGCCGAGGGGTTCACGGACCTCCGCCCGGCGGAAATGCTCTCCGCGGGGTCCCTGCTGGTGCTCTCAGCGGTCGTCGGCGTGTTCCCTGCACCCTTGCTGGCGGCCATCACCCCGGCCGCCGACGCCATTGTTTCCCTGGTTCGGCGGTAGCCGGTGGCACTTCAACTCTTGACCGAAGTTGCGCACTCGGGCCCGGACCCGCTGGCCCTGCTGCCCGAAATCTTCCTGCTGGCCGGCGCCATCACCGCCCTGCTCACCGGATCCTTCCTGGCCCGCCAGCGGCAGTGGATCACCCGGGTCATCGCCGTCGTGGCGCTCGTGGCCTCGGCTGCCGCAGCCGCTGCCGCCCTCGGCGCGCCGGAGGCCAGCGTGTACGAAGGCAGCTACACCGTCGACGCCGCCACCGGTGGGGCCCGGCTGATCGTCGCTGTCTCCGCGTTGCTGGTCATCCTCCTCGGCCGCGATGAGCTCAAGGGAACTGACCGGGAAAGCGAACACCACGTCCTGGTCCTGCTCGCGTCACTTGGCGCCGTGGTACTGGCCGGCACCAGCGACCTGCTGGTCCTCGGCGTCGCGTTCCTGCTGGCCAGCGTGCCACTGTATGCCCTGATCGGCATGAACCGGACCCGGGGCGGCGCGGAAGCTGCCCTCAAGACCTACCTCCTGGGAGCGCTGCTCGGCATTGCGCTGCTCCTCGGAGTGACCATCACCTACGGGCTCGCCGGGACCACCGACTACGCGGGCCTCGCGTCCGGCATGGCCACCGCGCCCGGTGCCGCGGTCGCCGTCGGTCTTCTCGGCATCATCGCCGGGCTGATGTTCAAGGCGGGCGCCGTGCCGGGCCACTTCTGGGTTCCCGACGCCGCCCAGGGGGCGGGGACTGCCAGCGCGGCCTTCGCCACCACGGTGCCAAAAGTTGGCGGATTCATCGCCGCCTACCGCCTGTTGGACGCGGTCCACGGGACGGTGAACTGGCCCCTGCTGATCGCCGTGCTGGCCGCCCTGACCATGACGCTGGGCAATCTTGCGGCCTATACGCAGGACGATCCGCGACGGCTGCTGGGCTGGTCAACCGTGAGCCAGGCAGGCTACCTGCTCATGCCCGTCGCCGTCGCCGGAAGCGTGCCCCTGGCGCTGCCGGCGCTGCTGGTTTACCTCGCCGGCTATGCCGTGTCCAACCTGGCCGCCTTCGCTGTCACGGCCGCTTACCCTGACCGGCGCACTCTCGCCGGGTTCCAGGGGCTGGGCAGTGCCCGGCCATGGCACGCCGGGGCACTGGTCGTCTCCCTCCTCAGCCTGGTGGGGACCCCGCCCACCGCCGTGTTCCTCGGCAAACTGACGGTTTTCACGGCGGCCTGGGACGGAGGGTTCTGGTGGCTGACAGTCATCGCCGCCCTAAACACCACCGTCAGCCTGTTCTATTACCTGCGCTGGATAGCCCCCGTCTTCCGAGCAGCCGGCCCAGACACGCCGGGCGCCGGCGACTTCTCACCCCGGCCATGGGCGGCCCGAACCGCCGTCGGCGCGGCATTCCTGATCCTGGTCATCGGCCTCGCCGCCGGCCTCGCCTGGGCCGCACTCGCAGGGGCGCCTCACAGCTGAAATGTCTTTTGTGATCATCAAAGATTGCCAAGGCGGGACGAGCCGGACAGCTTGTCCGTTCCACTATCGGAATTCGCGGACGTCCGGAAACCAGCCGGATGGGGCCTTTTTGGGTTCAAGATGATCGGGGTCGCGGTGCTTCTGCATGTCACATTTGTAGAACGGGCCCCGGGGGTCCAGGAGCACGCTCATGTGGTGGTCGGCATGGTCTTTGAACCACACGCTGATTCCCGTCGCTCCGTCCAGCCTGAGGTGCTCCCAGGCCCGCCACAGCGCTTCGACGCGCGAGACAGCTTCCGGGTGGAAGTACCACTCGAGACACCATTTTGCGGCGCGGCCGTCGACGTCGCGGACATATGTCGGGAGCAGCTGCTCGTGAAGGAATTCCTCAGCTGAGCCGTAAACCAGCTCTGGTGCCCTCTGGTCTTCTGCCGGAGCATCTGGGGGTGTTTCAGCGTCTATTGAGCCGAATCGGCCGATCTTGGTAGCCATCCCAGCGTCTCCTAGCCTGTGACCCAGGGGTTGGAGCCCGGCACGGCAGCGACCGGCACAGCTTCCTCTTCGGGGCGCGGGCTGTACTGCTTGATCGACGCTTCCACAGCGTCCTTGTGTGTGCCGGTGTACCAGGGCATGGTGCGGACGAGTGTGGCGGGGGCGCCGGATGCGAGGATGACGGCGCGGCCGCGGTCCAGCTCGGCGAGGTTGGATACGTCGAAGATGCGTTCCTTCCCTTCCTGGCGGGAGCGGCTGGACCCGGTTTTGCCGGAACTGATGGAGACGTTGGTGTAGCTGTAGTCCCCGATGAGGTCTGAGAGGGCGCGGAGGAATCCTTCTTCGGCGACGCCGCCGCCGTATACCTTGACGTTCGCGGCGGACCAGATCTTGCGCATGTTCGCCTCTCCCCAGAGTTCGACGCCCTGGGACCAGGACTGCAGGATGCCCATGACGATCAGGCCTTTGGAGCCGTAATGGCTGAACTGGTCCGGCAGGCCGGCCCAGCGGACGACGTTGGCCAGCTCGTCCAGAGCAAACAGGGCCGGCTTGGGGAGGCGTCCGCCTCTGCGTTCTGCCCGTTCTTCCATGGCTTCTGCGATGGCCACTGTCAGGGCTGTGGTGAGCGGGGCGGCGGAGCCGGCACCTTCTTTGGAAAGGATGTAGATCGTTTCCTGGGATGCGGCGAAGGCGTGGGGGTTGAATTGCCGCCGGGAGTCCGTGGTGACCGTGGCTCCTCCGGTGGGGGCGACCCAGCGGAGGGTGTTGCGGCTCTTGAGGCACTGGATCATCTTCTCGGCGGTGCCGAAGATTCCGTCGCGCTGCTTGTCCGCGAGCTTGAGCGTGGATTCCAGGCCCCGGTATTGAAGCTCGTAGTCGTGCTCTTTCAGGATCTCGATTGGTTCCTGGCTCACCTGTTCGGTGACCCAGAAGTAGACCTGCGTGATGGGCAGGTCCCCGAGGGCTGCGGCGAGGAAGTAGGAGGAGAGTATGTCTTCGGCCTTGGGGTCGAAGTAAGCGTCCGGCTTGGACCCCGGGACGCGGGAGCCGACGGAGAAGTGCTGTGTGAGCTTGTAGGCCTTCTCTTCGTCGGTGACGTAGGAGAGCGGGTTCCACCACCAGTCGGGCTCTTCCTGAGCGATTTTCTGCGGGTCAAAGACCCAGACAGGGGCGGTGGCGGCGCGGACGCCACGGGTGCCGTCAACGACGTCCCGCTTGTTCGAGGTAGAGACGACAGCGCCGGGCGCGTCCAGGATCGCCGGCATGACCCGTGAGGTGGACTTACCGGTCCGGGGTCCCCATATATCGAGGCTGAGGTCTTCCCAGGACTGGATGAACGTTTGCCCGGTGGAGACGACCTTGCCCACGACGATGCCCGGGTTGCCGGTGACGCCCAGTCGGTCTGCGGTGGCTTGGGCGCCCTTTCCGGAGAACGCGGTGAGGTTCTTGCCGCGGCCGAGGTACCGGGCGGCTTTGTCGACCCGGGCACGCTTGGAGGCACCCTTCCGCCAAGCCCAGAACACGAGGATCGCCAGGGCGAGGACCAGGCCGGCCATGACGGCCACGACGACGGTGGCCTGGGCCGGCCAGATGACTTTGCCCTTCACGAGGCCGGCGATCAGGTCGATGGGGTGGCCCGGAGGGCTCGGCAGGCCGGCCATCCATGAGCCGATGTGCACGGCGGCGTACGCGCCGCCGCCGACGATGACGATGAAGCCGATGGCCAGCCAGATCAGGATGGCGTCCCCCAGGCCCATGCCTTTGCGGTTCGGTGCGCTCACTTTTTGCCACCTCTCGCTTTACCGCCATTCTGGAGGAGATCCCTGTTCCCGACCGTGGCCTTCCTGTTCGCTGCTTCAAGTTTCAGCTTCACGATTTCCAGTCGGAGGGCCTTGATCTCAGCCTTGTCTTTGGTTTCGGCTTTCCAGATCGGTTCGAGCAGGGCAAGCGACAGGAATATGAAGATCCAGCCGATCAATGTGCTCCACAGCGGAACCGCATCCAATGGTGTTTTCCATGACGGAGGAAAATTGAAGGCTATGGCAGAGGCAAACACGCTGAGGATCGTAAGGCCATTTCTGGTCCACGTGATTTTGTGGTTTGGAGTTCTCTTGACGCGGTGGATGTAGATCCCTAGGGCGCCCGATGCCACCGCCAAAATCAACCAAAGCCAGAGCCAGGACACCAGACCCTGAGAATGAGATGGGTCAGCAATCATGTTCACCAAGACGCTAAAAGCCACTGCAGCGCAGAAGAACACGGCCTCAACGCAGCGGTACCACAATTCGGTGAAAGTCGGTCTTCTCATGAGCTGGCTCCTGTCGTCGGCAGCTCAGTGGTCGCAGGATCAAGCAACGGAGCCGCGGGTTCGTGCCAAAGGGTGTTGGTGTCGTTCAGGCCCTCGGCCCGTTCGATGGAGGTCAAGCCGATCTGGACCGGGATTCCCGGGCGGCCGCCAACCTTGATGAGGAACTTTCCGCGGCCCGGGGGTTCGACGTCGGCGCCGCGTGAGTCCCAGGCGGGCGGGTCCTGCCACCCGATGAGCTTCTGCTGTTCCTGCCGCGAGAGCGGGATTGCCTGGGTCAGCAGCGGCATCTCGGAGGCGGGGAGACCGCCGCAGATGACCATGCCGGAGCGTTCAACGAACCCGCGGGCTTTCATCCGGTCTTCTTCTGCCGGCAGTGCGAGCAGGTCGGACATGGTGTGGGAGATCATGATCTGCCCGACACCCACGGAACGGTTCAACCGGGTCAGGGCATCGACCCGGTCGACCATGCCCTTGCCCGAGCGCAAGGCCCGCCACAGCTCGTCCAGGACGACGAAGTAGTTCCGCCGCGGCTCCAGCCCGGCGTCGGCGAGGGCGTTGGCGACGTTGACCGTGCCGAAGCCGTAGGACCAGCAGGCCAGCAGCACGGCGGCCTGCAGGTCTGTTTCGGTCTCGTCAATGGTGGAGACGTCGAAAACGACGGCGCGGTCCCGGCTCATGGGGTTGGTGGTCTGGCGGGAGAAGATTTCGCCGAGCTTCCCGCCGCCGGTCAGGCCGAGCAGCGTTGCCTCCAGCGCCCGGGTTTCCTTCAGATAGACGTTGATGTCGCCGCGGTCCAGCGCGACCTGGCGCAGCTCGTCGGGTGCGGAGACAATGACGTCGAGCAGGTCCTTGAGGACCGGAACCCCGTCGAACCGGTCATCGAGCACCCGCAGAGCACGGTCCAAGATGGTCTGTTCCTGGTCGGTGGGCGGATTGTTCCGGCTGATCGTGACCAGGGAGACGACCATGTTCAGCCGTCGGCCGTGAGCATCGGCGCGGACGCGGGTGGCGGCCTCGTGGTGACCGGCCTCTTCGAGGCGCTGGGCGACTTCGACAGCCTGGCCCGGGTCCAGGATGTTCAGGTACCCGACGCCGCGGCCGAGCTTGATGACCTGCCCGCCCAAGGCCTGCACGGCTTTGACGTGCTCACCTTTCAGGTCGCCCAGGACGAGGGCGTTGACGCCCTGAGCGGCTAGCCCTAAGAACATGCGGCGGACCAGTGTGGACTTGCCCAGGCCCGGCTTGCCGAGGATGAATGCGGACGGGTTGGAAATCAGCCGGGCCCGCTGGAACCAGCTGATCGGGTCGCAGCAGACGGTGGCTTGGGTTTCCTCGTGCCGGCCCAGCGGCACACCGATCATCGGTGAGGACGCGCCCGAGGAGAACGGCCACAGGCCGCAGACCTGAACAGTGGTGCCGCGGTATTCGGTGACGGAGGAAACGAGCGCGGCCATGCCGCCGCCGCGTCCGGTCCAGCCTCGCGCGCCCGGGCCGGCGTCCCGGGCGGGGCGCTTTTCCGGACGCACCGCGGGTTCCTTTACTGTCTTTGACTTCTTTGCAGTCAAAAGGCGCATGCGGGCCACTAGAGGGCGTCCTTAATCTCGGAGGGCACCATGCTGTGCTTGGGCAGGACCAGTCCCAGGGGCAGGGACGCGGCGAACGCGGTGTCCTGGGATCCGTAGGCCCGGCGCAGCAGCACCCGTGCGGTGCCGGAGGTCTGCTCGATGGCCGCGACAGCGTCAGCGAGGCGTTCCTTATCGGTGACGGTGGCGGTGACGACCATGCCGAAGTTCACCAGGCCCGCGCCCTGGGCTTCCTCCTGGGCGGTCTGCACGGCGGACCGGGCATCGACCAAGGCGCGGGCAGAGGGGCGGGTCCCGGAGGTGATGCGGACGTTGGCGTTGTTCTGGTCCCGTTCGACCACGGCCGCGGCGCGCGCCGAGTCCATCGGGCGGTACAGCAGGGAGATGCGCTTGCGGTCGATGTCCCCGTGCGGGGCCAGCAGGCGGGAGAGCACCGAGGAGTTCACGGAGCCGCGGGGTGCGCCGGTCATCGTCCAAGACGCCGAGAAGGCGCTGTCGTGTCGGTAGTCGTCCCAGCTGGCCTGGGTCGCGGTCGGGCCGACTTCGCCCCAACTCAGGGAGACAGGGGAACCGGCGGCGTGCGCCTCATCAATGATCAGAGCCGCCGGCGGGTCATAAGCGATCCGGACGACCTCGCAGAGTTCCTGCGCGGACATGGGCCGGGCGATGCCTGCACCTGTGGACTGCAGCCGGGCCGAGAGACCCGGAATGCGGGAGGCCAGGTCGCGGGCAACGTCCTCCGGGGTGCGCTTCTTCGAACCCGACCGGAGTGAGGCGTTGAACGTCAGGGAAACCCAGGCCCGCACGGTGGCGGAGCCCTCGGGGTAGGTGTCCACGACCTCGCGCAGGATCGCCTGGGCGAAAGCCGGGGCGTTCGGGTCGATGTTCATCTCGACCTCGTTACGGAGACGGTAGCCGGAGTCGGGCGCCGTTTCGACCGTGGCGGCTGCGGCGTCCAGACCGGCTTCGTCGGCCAGACCGGCGAGCCAGCCGCCCCAGTTCGCCACCCACGCATCGACCTGTTCAGGGTCGACCAAGGACGCGCCATCGGGTTCGGTGGAGAAGATGACGGTGAAGTGATTCGTGGCCGGGACGTGCAGGAGGGCGAACGGGCGCTTGTAGGAGTCGGAGAATTCGTACAACGTGGACTTCGCGGCCAGTCCTGGCAGCTGGTACATGCCCCACTGCGTGACGCCCAGAGGGCCGGAGCGGTAAAGATTGGTGCCCGAGCCTTTGGAGATCCGGAAACTCATCCGGGTCGCGGTGCGGTCAACAACGGACTGGCCATGCTTGTCCTTGACCGTCAGCAGCAGCGCGCTGATCCCGGCAACAGCGAGGACCGCCAGGCCGGGAAGCAGGCCCCAGATAGCGAAGCTCGTGATGCCCAGCAGCAGACCGACCATGACGATGCCGGTGCCGATGGCACCGAGGTTGCCCAGCCCCGCCGAGCGGGGCACGCGCCAGTTGCCGTAGGACGGTTCTTTGTATTCGGTGTTAATTGCTGCCACTGGGGCCCTCCATTGATTCCGATTGGCCGGTTGAGTCCTGTGCGGTTTGTTGGGCGGCCTGGGAAACCCGGGACGCTACTTGTGTTCCTGCTGCCGCGGCCATACCAGCCGGGCCGGCTGCTGCCGTGGCACCCGACGCGGCTCCGGCAGCGCCAGCGGTGCCTGCCCCTGCAGCTCCAGCTGCTCCTGCGGCTGGCGCGCCCGCGGTACCGGCCGATCCGGGGGTTGGTTTTCCACCGCTGCCCTTGGGGCCGGGGGTCCCGTCGCTCCCCTTCGGGGTGGAGTCCGGCTGGTTGGAGCTCGCCGGCGTTGGGGCGGCGTTACCGCGGCCGCTGCCGCTGCGTCCCATGGACACGGCGCCGGTGGCCATAGCGCCGACGGCGGCGCCGGCTCCCGCGCCGCCGCCGGATGCGACCGCTCCGACCATGGGGGTTACGAAGCGCATCAGGGCCGGCATGGCGAACAGGGCCACGACCATGAGTGTGAATCCAGTGATTGAGCCGATCAGAGCGTTTTTCCCGCTGCTCCCCATGAGGAGGAATGCCACCGAGTACACGATTGCCGCGGCGGGTTTGTAGAGGATGAAAGCGATCGTCCAGCCGATCGCTTTCTGGAACCACTGCCTGCCCATCTCCGTGTTCGTGAACGCGGCGGTCGTGGGCAGGATGCCGGCGAGGATTACCAACATCCCGCTCCGCACGACCATGAGCACGACCTGGACGAGGGAAGCCAGCAATCCGATCAATCCCAGAATGATGAGGATGAAGACCCCGACCCCGGTCTGGTTGGTCATGACCAGAAGCTTCATTGCGTCCGCGAAGCCTTTACCGTCGGTCGAGCGGTTGATGATCGCGGCCGAGAACGCATCCGCAGCGACCACGAGAATGGAAATGACTCCCAGGCCCAGCCCGGACACCAGCGTCAGCGTGACCAGAGAGCGTAGAAGGTCCTTCAGGGGTGCTCCCCGCTGCTCCCAGATCATGCGAATACCGCCGATGATGACCGCCAGGACGGCCAGTGCGACCGTCCAAACCATGAGCTCCCCGTTGACCATGGAAACAACCGGGCTTGCCGCAGTCCCGTCCTGGCTAGTCAGGTTCACGGTCGGCATCGAGACCCAGAAAGTCGACAGAGTCGTCACCATCTGGCTCATGCCCTCCATGATCGCCTTCGCCATGTTTCCCATGGCGTCGTTCGTCAGATCCGAGATGGCGTTTCCGACGCCGCAGCCGATGTCCCCAAACTTGCAGTCGGCCATGTCAGATTCCGGCCCAGAGGATGTATCCGCTTAGGTCGCGGAGCTGCGAGACATTGCTGTAAGTGACCCCGTCATCCGAGGGTTTTACTTTCCAGTCCCCGTCCATCCAGCGCATTGACATCGTGAAGTGGGCGAGGGCTCCGGTGTCCGTTTTGAAGGCCAGGTCGAGGTTGGCTTCCGACGGGGTGTAGGACTTCAGGAGAAACCCTTGGACCTGGATGGTGGTGCTGTTCCCGGAAGATCCGGCGCCTGCGCCGGTTTCGCGAATAGCTGCGTCCCTCCCGGTGCCCGGAACGAGCAGTCGGTCAGCGAGCTTCTTTTCAAGCTCCGGAGCCTGTGAGGAACCGAGTGCAGCGACATTCATGGCCGCGTAGAGGGCGCCCGTAGGCGAGTGCGCGAAGCATGAACGGAATCCGTCCGCGTCAGCCTTCCCCGGGCCCGTGGTCTTCGGATCGGTGGGGACAGCCATCTTCCCAACAAGCTCCCATTTAGACGCCGGTGCCGTTCCCAGCGCTGTGTCATTGCTGGAGGGCAGCCCGCAAACACTCTTGCCGGTAGCGTCCGCCGCAGCGGACGGGGTAGCAGAGGCGCTGGACGAAGGTGAAGCTGGGGCGGGCTGGGCAGTGGTGTCGCCCTTGGGGAGCAGGAAGATGACGACGGTGGCCGCGAGGAGCGCCACGACCAGCGCCGCAGCGATGATGAACCCGGGCTTGGTGACGGGGTTGGCCTCGGGAGTGCTTTCGGTGGACTGGCTCATGGTGAACCTCCGTGTGGTGGTGATTTAGACGAATGCGCGAACGATGCCGGAGGCGCCGGTGATGATGATGCAGCCCAGCAGTACCCAGCCGAGCTTGCCGATGGCCTGGGCTCCCTCGCCGCGCTGGAGCTGGATGACCATGCCGATACCGACGATGATCACGCCGAGGACGCCGAGGACCAGGCCGATGCCGGAGGCCCAGTTCAGGATGGTGAGCAGGCCGCCGGCCTGGGCCGGGACAACCGGGGTCGGGTTGGGGATGACGCTGGAGTCCAAGAGTGCCAGGGAGTTCATGGTGAGACCTTTCATTTGGTGGTGCGGGTGTCAGCTACGAGTGCAGCTATGTCGGTGGTGAAACGTTGGTATTCGCGGGCAGAGGGGACACTGGGGGTGTCTTCATGCCGCCAGGCCTCCACCCAGGGCAGGGTCCAGAGGCGGGGCGCTCCCCCGCCGACAATGGCGGTGAAGTCGCGAAGGGCTTTGGGGGTCTTGCCGGGGGCGTCGGCCAGTACGGCAAGGCCGAGGAGGTCAACGGCGGGAGCGGCCCCTGACGCCCAGTGGGTGAGGGCGCTGCGGGCCGCACTCAGTCCGCGCATATCGGCGCGGCACACCAGCAGCAGCTTCGGGACGCTTCCGTCTTGCGGAACCGGCCAGCTGTGGCCGGTGGCGCGTGCCCCGTCCAGGATCTCCGCGAGCCGGCTTTCCCCGGAGCCGCCGTGCGCCCCGGTGACCCAGAGGGCAGCGTTTCCGGCGACGGTCCGACGGCCCAGCCGGTCAGCGGCGTCGGGTTCGACCATGCCCAGCAACGGAGCGGTGATGGCCGCCGCCGGCGGCGTGTGTACCTCCGTCTCTGGAGTTTCCGTCTCGACGGCGGGGCGGCTGATCCAGGGGTTCAGGGTCTGCTGCATGGGTCCTCCTTTCGAATGTCCGGTGGGTGGGTGGTTAGAAGCCGTCGGCGACGGCCGCGGCCGCGGCGAGCCACGCCCGCTGTGTGGCCGGCTGGAGGGCTTCGTACCGGATGGGTCCGTTGACCAGGGCGGGGTCGTAAGGGATGCGGACGACGGCGCGGACGAAGGGTTCGAAGCCCTTGGCGATCCGCTCGGCCTCGTCCTTGGCCCGCTTCAGGGCATCCCCGCTCATGGACCGTTTCGCGTCGGTGGACTCGGAGACGATCACGACCGCGTTGCGGGCCAGCTCCGCGTCGTGGCCGCCGCGGGATTCCAGGGTCTGCAGCGTCAGCCGGGCGGCTTCGGCGCGGTCCTCGATAGCCGTAACAGGAACGACGAGCTGGTTGGTGTGGTCGATCATGCGGCGCCAGTTCGCGGCGCGGGCGGTATTGCCCGAGTCCATGACAACGAGCCGGTAGTACCGGGTCAGGACCTGGTGGGCGATATCGACTTCCTCCGCGGTGACTTCGTGGTCGCCTTCCTCGTTCTCATCCGAGCGGAGGACATCGAACTTATCCGCCGTCTGGTGGTGGACGAACTTGGCGATTTCGGCCGCGTTCGTGGACGGGGACAGCAGCTCGGTCGAGGAATCGATCAGGTCAAGGACGCTGCGGTCGTGGGAGCCCTTTTCGGTCCGCCAGCCAAGCGTCCCCTGGGATTCGTTGTTGTCCCACGCGACCGTGGCCGCGCCGCTGTAGCGGGCGAGGATAGCCGAGAGCATGACGACGGTGGGGGTCTTGTTGGCCCCTCCCTTGCGGTTGACCACGGCGATGGTGCGCGGGCCGGGCCAGTGCTGGCTGACCGTACGGATGTCCTCGCGTTCGGAGAGTTCTTCGTCCGAGGGGTTCATGCGGATACCCAGGCGGGTGAGCGCGCCGCGCCAGCCCTGGGTGGCCGGCTCGAGGACCGGGGCGCTGACCAGGAAGGAGGTGTCCTTCAGGCTGCGCCGCGTCGGAGCCGGCTCCTCCACTGCAGCTTCAGTCACGTTAGAGGCCACGGGCGGCCACGGCTGGGCATCGGCTACAGCGGCGGGAGACGGCGCGGTCTCAACAGGCTTCGCGGCGGGCTCCGGTGCCGTAAGAGGCGTGGTTTCGATGACGGCGGGAGCGGCGGTCTCCGGGGTGGTGGCGGGGGCCTCGACCCGGCGGCGGGCCGTGCGGGGTTCATAGGAGACGGATTCGATCTTGTTGTCCGGATGGACAATGAGTTCGCCGTGGCCCTCGGGGTCCTCGATCTGGACCCTCACGGGGCGCTGGAGCGTTTGCGCTTCACCGACGACCAGGGCCAGGGCGTTGTTGCGCAGGTCCTGCAGGGAATCCCCGGCGGGAACGATGCGGGAGTTACCCGCGACGACGACCTCGGCGGTGCCGTTGTCGCGGACGATGGCCTTGATGCTGGGGAAGGCCATAACTTGCGTAGGTGAGGTACCCATCGGCTTGTTCCTTAGATGTGAGAAGGGGAAAAGGCGGTGACGTTCAGGATGCTGGCGGGGTGAGACGGTTGACCTTCCACGGAGCATCCTTGCCCGTGCGGAGCAGCTGCAGCGTGTAGGTCCCGGCGTTCGTCGGGACGGCGGCGGTCGCGCCGTAGCCGTTGGCCTCATCGACGGACAAGGTGGCCGCTCCGGTCACCCGGGAGGCCGGGATATTGGAGGGGTCCACGGAGGAATAGTCGGCCGTGGCCTGAGGCGTAAGCCAGCGGGCCAGGTCGTTGGCCCACTGCTTCTCATCCAGGGTGGGCCGGGCGAAGTCGGTCATCGCGTTCTCGGCCGCGTCGACGGCGGCGTCCTTGCTGGCCTGGTCCCATTCGATGCCGATGGTGGCCGGTATTGTGCCGCCGGGTGCCTGGGGGCCGCTGTTGGCGCTCAATGAGACTGGGGCGGAGGGGGTGGGGCTGGCGCTGGAAGAGGACGCGGGCGCGGTCCCGGTGGACGCGGCAGGGGCGCAGGCCGCGCACAGCAGCGCCACCGCGATCAGGGTCAGGGGCTTCTTCACTTCGTCTCCTCTTGGCTGGGCAGGTACAGGAAGGCTGAGGGGACCGTGTTGGACACGGTCCGGGTGTAGTAGTTGTGGTCATCCGGGGCCGGGTTGCCGTTGTAGCCCTCTTCGACGTAGGTGCTGTTGTCCTTGACTTCCTTCACGACGCCGACGTGGCCGAAGTTGGGGTCCGCTCCCCCGGTCCCTGGGGCGTACCAGACCACGGCACCGACTTTGGGTGCGTGGCCGGTGGGCCAGCCCTTGGCGTCCCAGCCGTCCTTCCACTTCAGGGCCGAACCCAGGCCCTGGCCATCGGGGCGGAAGTTGCTGTTGAGGAACCTGAACGGTGCACTCGTGGATCCCATCTGCTGGTTGACCCGCCACAGGGCGAAGTCCACGCACTCCCGGTAGTACATGCCCAGCGGTGAGGTGCTGGCGGCGGTGGCCCCGGCCTGCGTCCAGGTCGGTGAGTTCTTCCACGGGTAGTCGTTCCCGGCACCTGACTGGCCGGGGATCCCGCACTCGCTTCCCTGAAGAGAGAACTTCGGTGTGGAGAGAGCCTGGACGATTTTCACGGCCTCGGGCCAGTACTTCTGGTAGTGGTACGGGTCGGCATTGCGCTGGACTCTGTTGGCAGCGATGGTCGGTTCCAGCAACTCCCACCCAGGCACCGCCTGCAGCGCCTTCATGAAGTTCGTTGCGCTCGTGGTCGGGTTCATGCGGTCCTCATAGGATCCCCACGCGCCGTTGCCGCGCTGCTGGAACAGGCCGCGGGAGTCGGGGCCGGCGGTGTCGCCGGTGTCCAGAACGCGCAGGCCGGATTCGCCCAGGGCAACCATCACCGCGATCATCTGACCATTCACGGAAAGGTTCAAAGCCTTACCCGCTCCCATGATCGAGGCGGCGTTCTTCAGCTGCTCCTGGGTGTAGCCGGCGACTTTGGTATTGGCGTCCACGGAGACGGACATTGCCGGGCCGCAGTCCGCGGCAGCGGGCTTTGCCGGCCCCAAAAGCAAAAGCATCGAGGAAATGAGGCCTAGCAGGGCCACAGGAACAGCTACGGCTACGCCGGTGGCGAGCGGCTTGGCTTGCACGAGTGATCCCCCCTAAGTTTATCTAAAATATTATAGCGATACTTTAAGTATTGCCCTAGCGACGGTTTAGCCGCAGCTGCCGGCACTGCGCGACAAGTAGGATGTTCGATATGCCTCGACTGGTTAAGCCCGCAGACGCCGCATGGAACGAGTCGGTAGCGACCGCTCAGGCGGTCTTTAGTAGCGGCGTAAACCTAGCCCTGCTCCACCACTTGGCCGCCAGGGCTGTGCCAGCAACCCGGTCCGAACTTGCGCACGAGCTCAAGGACTTTTCGCCCGCAAGCCTGAGCAAGGCAGCGGGCGTCCTTGCCGCCGCCGGGGTGTTGAAGAAAACGCCAGTGCTCGGGTCAACCTCCGGGCGCCTGAACCACGCATTCTCGGCAGATCTGCCGCGCATTGAGTCGCTGATAGACAGCCTCCGGCGGTATGCGCTTGCGGAGGAAAAGTGAAGCGGCGCATGGCTCGCCTCGTGATGGTGCGGTAAGTAACGCTCCGTTGCTCTGCCGGGTTTAGCCTGCACGAGTGGTAGGTCATGACTCAAGGATAGCCAACCTTAGACATGTCTAAGGCATTCTCAGGGATCTAGTCCGTGGATTTCATCTCTTCTTCGAGGATTTTGGCGATGGCCGAGGTCGCTTCGGGAGAGAGGTCCCCGAGAGCCCTGGCCGCAAAGCTGCGGACTTCAGCAATTCTCATGGCTTTCAAGAGTTTGAGCTGAGCCTCCACTCGCGCCGGGAGGGAAGGGTCCGAGTCGAGCAAGTAAGCGGGCGGGACGCCGAAGAACTCTGCGAGAGCGGAGAGGAGCTTCGGATCGGTTACGGTCGCCCCAGTTCCTTCGCGCATGTAGAACCAGCGCGCCCGGGACAACCCCACGCCCTTCTCGGCCAGGGCAGCTTGGATGTCAGCAAACTTGTACGGCTGGCCCCCTTCCGCAACCACGACGTCCATGAGGAGGTCCAGGCGGCGAGCCAATTCCTCCCGCCGCTGAGAGGCGTTGTCTTTGCGGTTCATACGGCAGTCCTATCGAGGCTGGAGGGTGTATGAGGCGTTTTCAGAAATTTCTCAGCATCGAGTAGTGCTGACCCATGTTGGTTCCACACATCCTCCAAACCGACAGAGTCAACCAGCAGGCAGTCTCGCACCTCCGTGATCCGGCGCTGCAGCGCGGCATGCGGGTTGGAGCTCAATATGTCTTTACCCGGCGACCCGCCCTGGTGGAGCACCAGATGTGGGTTGCTGGCGGTGGAGGCCTTCCAAAGCGGCCGAAGCCGAAACAGCCGCCACCGGGCAGCCAGGGCTGCAGATGTAGCTGCAGCAATCCCCACCAGCCGTGACGTGGAGAGCCCGGCAGCCACGCACACGACGGAGATAGCCTGGCCGGCGCCATAGAACGGAGAGAAGGATTCCTGTCCCGCGTGGTCCGTGGTGAGCTGCAGCAAGGACCGGACCGCAAGGAGCGAAATGGCGCCGAAGCAACCGGCGCATACAAGAAAGAACCCGAGGCGGAAGGCGGAGGACATTTTGCTCAGATAGCCGAACACAGACCGGATGACACTAGCGCTTGTGTAGGCGATGAAGAACGAAGCGGCCAACAGGAACGCGGTCATGCCAGGCTGGGACCCGTATGTGCGGATCAGTGAGGGGCTGGTGACGGGTAGGTCGCTGATTGAAAAGCCGACCACGACGATGAGCGATGAGGCAATCCAGGCGGCCCTGTGGCGCCGCTCCTTACGCAGACTCTGCTGCCCCGAGGGCGGCCCGGCAGCGTTCGTTACGGCAGTGTAAAGCTGGGCGAACGCGGCGAGGACGCACAAGGAGAGGACCAGGCCGGCGAAGTTTCGGTTGCCTGTGAGCGAGTCCACGAAAATGTAGACAGGTTCGATGTACAGCGTAAAACCGGCTGTCGCGAAAGCCGACGCCAAAAAAGCTGGCCGTGCCGGCCGGTTCCAGAGACCGGAGAGCCTGAGCAAGGTCAAAATCCCTAGGCTGACCGCAACCACGATGCTCGTCATCCGAATACCTCTGCAAACCTGGATGGCTCATCGAGTGGCCGCAGATGAGCGCGCCACATCCTGTCCATCACGATGTCCGCAAAAGTCTCCGCACGTTTCTCCTCGGACACCGTGAAGGTGGCGCAGCTGGCCGAACTTCGACGGCCCAGTAGCTTGGGCTCCGAAGCGTCGACCTGCAATTGGTTAGTGACCATCGAAGCGCCCAGGAGTGGCATCGGGCGCGCGACGTTTCCGCGGGCCTGCTCATGGTGGCCCAGGAGGAGGTGTCCGAATTCGTGGCACACGAAATGATCTTCCCGCCGGCGCTCATCGGCGGGGGCGAAGAGGATCAGATCGACCGCTGCGTTGCAGTAGGTCATGGCGCATACCGGGCTTCCGGCAAGTTCTTCGGTTCGGCGGACCACGAGCTTCCTCGCTCTTCGGGACGATACTGCGTCCCTGAGAGCGTCCAGCGTCAGCTTCTCGGGCAGGTCGAGCTGCGCAATGGTCGACTGAACCGTCGCGACGTAGCTCGGCATCAGCAGCGGGGTCATGATTTCCCCGGACCCAGATTCTCCAGCACGTACCCCGAGGGATACTGCGACGATCCGGAGAGACCGGGCCGGAACCTCGGGGTCTGCCTCAGCGGGCGAACCGCCGTGATGGTTGACTTCAATCTCAGTAAACCGCTTAGGACGGTCTTGACGACGGGATTGGGGCGGGGCAGGCCCAAGGCCGCGGATTGACGCGGATCGTCCAGCATCGCAGATAGGAGAGTTTCAGTGGCCGGCCGGAGGGGCTTAGGAAGCCGGCCCCGAAGAACACCCAGCGTAGAGTCCATGAGTTCGAGCCCGGCCGGGCTCGCCGCCACATTTTGCCGCTCGTAGTCGTCCAGGAACGCGGCGGCACCAGCGAAGTCGCTTGGTATGTTCCGAAGACCCATGCGTTCTCCGAGGTCTGAGAAAAAATCAACTGCGGCTTGCTTCTCGGTTTCCAGAGATGCCCGCCAGGCATGGCGGTCGGCCCACCGGATGGGAACGACGAGCATTGTCATCAGGACGTAAACAAAGTCTTCGTTGCTGCCAGGCACTCCCCTATGGACATTGCGCAAGAGTGCCACCATGGCGGCGCCCCGTTCGCTGTCGAGGCCGCCAGCGATGATTTCGTAGATGACAATCGCCGTGTCGTAGGAGCGCTTTTGAGGACGTGAGCGGATCTCCCCGGTAGCGGCCAGCGTTCCAGCCAGCGAAGGGATGGAGAAGTTGCGATAGTACGCGAGGAAGAATCCCAGATCCATGTCCTCGGCCAGGTCGAAAAGGACGAAGCGTCGATAGATCTCTTCGTATTGGCTGCGGCTGAGCGTCCCCTGGCGCTTGAGGCTTTCTACTCGGCTTTTGTGCATCGAATCAAACTCCAGCAAAAGAGGCCACAGGTGCGACAAGGCTGAACCCAGCCTGGACGTCAGAGCTCAAGATAGAGCACCCGCACCATGTGTAACCTTAGACATGTCCAAGGTTTGAGTATAGTGGTTCACGGCCTATGCGCCCAGCCGTCCGAGCAACCTTGACCCTGGAGGAACGCGGTGCAGCAACAAGACGCGACACGCGGGGGCGTTTTCTGTAAACAAATCCCCGGATGCTTGGAAGGGCGGTGCTAGTTTCGACACAGTTGATAGCTGTAAACAGAAACTCAGGGCGATCGACTGCAGTAGCACCAGCGATGAAGCAGCCACGACCGTAAGTCGTGCGAGATTCAAAGGACATGACCATGAGCGCAGTAATCAATCGTGGAGGCGGGCGGCCCAGTAAGGGACTCCGCAAATACATTGGCTTCCGCACGCAGGCTAAGACCGCGGAGGACGTTCAGATGATCGCTGCCGCCAAGGGCATGACTGTCACTGACTACGTTTCCTCCGCCGTAGACCGTTCCCTGCGCGAAGATCTGGCGTTGCTGGATCACTTCGCGCATCAGGAGGAACTGCCGATTCGAATAGCCTCTTAACAGAAGAAGGCCCGCACTAGGCGGGCCTTCGAAGCTGAAGATCCACGATCCGGGAAGCTTGCCGGCGAACAGATCGTAGATCGAATGAAAGTCCTTCACAGGACTTCCCTTGTGTTTCAAACCGATCTTGCAGGATCGGTCCTTAGTCATTCCCTCGACAGGAATATCATCATCGTACAACAGCACAGTCGCGTGCTGCCAGCCCAAAACAGGGATGGCGTGTCGCGAGAACCATCCGCCGCTTGTGGCGCCGCTCAAGCCTGGGCCGCCCTGGCACCTCTCCTTGCCGGACAGCCCCGTGTCCGGCTGTCCCGCGATGCAGGCAAGACTTACCCCCAGAAGCACGAACGCACCCTCAGCGGCACTCTCCCTACCCTTCCTGCTGCGGTGCGAATTTTCGGCAAAGACGGCACGTGCGCGGCGATTTTCCTTGACTTTGATTCCTCGGTAGCCGGCGTCGACCGGGTACAGAAGGACGTCCGCTCCGTCCAAACTTGGCTGCACTCAGTTGGCGCACGCTGGATCGAGGACTACTCCCCCAACGGTGGCCGGCACGTCTACATCCCGCTCGCTCAGCGGGTCACTTTCTCTGAAGCGCGTGATCTTGTCGAGGCGCTGGGCGTCCGGTACCGGACCCTGGACAAGACCCCGCATCAGAACCTCCTCCACGGCTGCATGCGCACCCCCGGCTCCCCGCACAAGCGCGGCGGCCATCAGGAACTCGCGATGCCTTTGTCCAGGGCCTACGACGTTGCCCGCCGGCCCAACGCACCAAAGGTCTGGGCCACAATGATCGCCGACCTGACGCGGGAGATCAACGCCGTGCGGGCTCTCCGCCTTGAAGAAGTCTTCGACTCAACGGCCGACAAGACCGCAGAGGCGCCCGCCCTGGGCGCCCCCGTTGGCCGGATGTCGCGCCCTATGCAGCTCATGGCACAGACCGGCCTCTACGACACCAACCGGTACGCAACCGACTCGGATGCCCGCCAGGCAATCGTCACGGGCGCCGCGGCCGCTGGCCTCCAGCTAGTCGACGTCGAACGCCGCATGATGCAAGGGACCTGGCCCGGACTCGCATCCTTCTATGCCCGGTACTCGTCCAAGCACCGCATGCCGGCGCTCCGTCGCGACTGGACCAACGCCGTCGCTTACCTGAAAAAGAACGCCGCTGCCGAAACGAATCACAATGTCCGTAAATCCCCCACAAGCCAGCCAATTACACAGCCCCCACTACTCAAGGGGCACGGCATAACTGCAAATCCCGATGCCGAGCATCGGTTCATCCGGACCTGGCGGAATGCGCTTCGAACCAGGGAGGTGAACTACCAAGAATCTAGGACGGGACTGGCACGCAGGATGGTGCTCAGATCATTGGGTGAGGCAGCGCATATGACCGCCTCACGGTTTATCGAATTCGGAGTTCGGTCCATTGCCGTGGCCACCGGACTCGACCACACCACGGTTGCGCTCCACCTGAAGGCGCTGCGCAGCGAGAGGGAGCCCTTGATTACCCTTGTCGAGGAAGCACGAGGTACGAAGGGTGATCTGTACATGCTGAGTGTCCCCGAAGAGCTGAAAGCCGCCGCAGAGGACGCCTCCTGGCAGAAGGGGAAGATCCACGCCCTCCGCCCGGTCTTCAGAGAACTTGGTCTACCGGCCGCGTTCGTCTACGAGGCCCTCGAGCACTCCCCGGCCATGTCCACTACCGAGATTGTGCGAGTCACCCGGCTTTCCCGGTCGACAGTAAACGAGGCGCTCGAGATCCTTGCCGCCTGGAATCTGCTGTCAAGGGACGCCGGCAGATTCTGGTCGATCGTGGCATCGACTTCGCTGAGGCAGCTCGCAGAACAGTTCGGGGTGCTTGAAGCCGTCGCCGCACAGCTCCAGCGGTACCGCCAGGACCGGGTTATCTGGCGCGAATGGTTGGCCAAGCACGTGAATACCGTCGCCGAGCTCCTCTCACCTGGGGAGGACTACCCCTGGCATGAGTTTGAAGGGCCACCGGACGAGTGGTCACTGCCGGATATCGCCTTCGGCAGAGCTAGCTAGGGGCGTAGATGGAAGAGCCGTGCCTCAAGCCTCTCCCTTGCTCAAGGACCTTCGCAGTCCGCGATCTCGTGCCATAACCCATGCCATAGGACCTGTAGGAAGCTAGTACTCGGGATCAGCGTGACGCGTTTTTCACTCCTTGGCGAGATTTCCATGCACGTGGAGCTTGAGAGCTGCCGATACAAGGGCGCTCCGCGACGGAGCCCCCATTTCTACGACCTTCTCATCAAGCCAGGCGACTTGGAGTCCGTCGAGCCGAAGCTGAATCTGAATACCGGCCTCTCCCCTCTTTCGAGGCGCGCGTCGCGGCATGCCAGAGCTCGACATCACTGTTTCGACCGCGAACTCGCTCGAAATCGTTTCTTCATCCAATGCCTCAAATGCATCGATGAGCAGGTCCGCGTAAGTCGTCCGTGCTTGGTGAACGACATCCTTTACAACAGCTAGCAAGGCTGGCGGTAGGTAGACTCCGACGTTGCGAAGCCCTCCTGAAACCGTTTCGGATGCCTTCTTCGCCTGGGATGCACCCTGCGTGGACTCCGACCTTTGTCTGCCGGGTGATGGACTTGTTTGAGGACCGGTAGACACCCGTTCGGACTCAGGCCTAACGCTCTCATCTTGCTTAGAGGTCAGTTCGAGTGTGTCAATACCATTGGAGTCTGGGTCCGCCGCGGGAGTTGGAAGAACCCGGCCGGATTTCGGCGCCGTCGCTTCCTCCCGTCGTTCAGGCTTTACGGCTTGATTGACCTGTTCAGTAGTTTGACCGACGTTCCCTCGCCGTTTCGGGGCCAGTAAGCCCTGCAAAGCTGCGCCACGGGCTGGAGCCGGCGCTGGGGCGAATGCACCGGAAAGGTTAGGCCGACCGCTCATGCTTGGTTACCGCTTTCGATGTCGTTGAGACGAGCCAGGATCTCCCCGGTCAGCTGCTCGTACTCTTCGGCCAGTCCTCCGGCGTTGCGGGAGAAGAATCCGTCGGCGGGCTTTTCTCCGGCTCTGAGGGCTTTCAACCGATTTTTTTGGGCGTCCGTGACCGCACCCTCCAGCTCGTGGAACAGTAAGCCCTTCCGACGCGCGTCCGCACTGGCGCTCTCCAAGTTCCGGATTCGAGTCTCGAAGACCGGAGCGACGGTGCCAAGCATTTCCTCGAGCGTCTCTCTCACGCTGCGCTCCAGCCGCAGAGAACGGGGCCCAACGCCGAACAGAACTATGCCGGCCAATTGCAGGTTCGGGTTACGGTCTCTGACGGCCATGAAGCGACGGGCAATGCGTTCAACACCGTCGATGCTGGCATCATCTGAACGCGTAGGGATCACAACGGCGCTCGAGATAGCGAAGGCACCCTCAACGAGAATGCGTTCCCCTGGCGGCGTGTCGATCAAGATGAGGTCGTAGTCGTCTGCCAGAGGTGCGAGCACGGTGTAAAGCATGTCCCCGAAGTCGCCCGCATCGGATCGGTTGGACCTCGAAACCATAAGGCCCTGAATGTCTTCGAGGTCCTGGCCACCGGGGATGACGTCCAGGTTCTCCCTTACGTCGCGGAGAATCATTGGTGCTGTACCGGCCACGAGTGCATGGAATAGTTCGCGTCCGCTCTGCCGTTCGTACCCGAGATCCCGGGCGAGGTCGCCTTGGGGGTCGAGGTCGACCATTAGAACCCGGGAACCGGCCAAGGCTACATATCCGCCTACGTTGGCCGCGGTGGTGGTCTTACCCACTCCCCCTTTACCGTTCGCCAGAGATATCACGCGGTCGATTGCCCGCGTTTCTCGAGACTTCGCTGGTACTGAGGCTTGCAGTGATCGTGCCATCGGCCGGCTGTTCTCCTACGTGCTGGAAGGCGGATGTTCCTACCGTCAAAGCTACGCGAGTACTCGTTTGTTCTCCGGCATTGACACGGGTTGGATGCACAGTTTTAGATCCGGTGGGTTGCAAGGCTTCGACACCTATTCGTTTACCTGCTTGAGCAAGGGTTGGAAGGTTCATGGACATGTAGGCAGTCTTTTATGCACGTCATAAGGTGCACATTCCTGCATGAGATATGGGTGAAGTTGCGGTGTGACCTATCATTTGGAGGCACGCCAGGAAGCAGGCGTTCCGTACAACCTGTTGTTCAATCAGATTTCACGCCTGACGTATGGCAAGCCTTATGGCACGACGGACAATACACCGTCAGCTTGGTTCAATCTCTGATCTTGACCAACGGGACTCGGCCACGACTCTTCGGCTGGGCTCATAACAAGTGGGTCGTTACCAGCACTAGAGAGCAGGAAAGGTGCCGTCCTAACAAAGACCCTCTAGATAACGCTACGCACGCCGCCGGCCCCGTCAAGGGCCGGCATCTAGTGCCATCGATAGGAGTCCAGCGCTTGGAGCAGGGGAGCGGTGCCCTTTTCCAGCTGGTCGACGGGGCGGTTCCCGGCAAGAGCCCGTGATGGGGTGACCATCCAGAGGGTGAAGTAGTTATGCGGAATTTTCAGATCCATGGCCCGTTGGAAGAGCGTTGTCACTGCGGCCTGGAGCTGTCCTCCGGGGAGGAACTGGAAGCCTGGGCAGTAGGTCCCGTCTCCGACGATCTGTTTACCGGACTAAGTTGACGGTTCACGGCGCGTGTCGCCGGCCTGGACGAGCTCCTTCAGAGTCATGCTTTTGGTCATGGATCTCTCGGATCGCAGTTGGGATAGGCATCGAGCGGAGGGACTGACTGTCGCGAACGTCGGGCGGGTGATTCCTCGCTCCAGTGTTCCTGGGTTCGTGGTCCTCGACGCGATGGGCGAGGAGTTCGCTCCTGCCACGGAGTATCTGCTTGAGCTGGCAGCGTCGGACCGTTCGCCTCAGACGGTACGAACTTATGCCTTGTCGTTGCTTCGGTTCCTTCGCTTTTTGTGGGCTGTCGGGGTCAGCTGGGAGCAGGCAACGTCCCTTGAAGCGCGTGACTTCGTGTTGTGGGCGCGCCAGGCCGAGAAGTTCGTCGGGAATCGTAACGTCCCGCAGCGGCGGGGGAGCCGGAACCTTGTCACGGGAAAGAAGCATCTAGGAATGCGTTACTCACCCTCGACGATCAACCACACGACGACGGTGTGTAAGGAGTTTTACGCTTTCCAGCTTCGGATGGGTGACGGGCCCATCGTGAATCCTTTCGAGCTGCGCCGTGGGCGATCCCATGCGCATCATGATCCTCAGCGGGAGTTTGCCCCGGTGCGGCGCCAGCCCTTGCGTCAGCGCGAGGCGCACCGGGTGCCCAGATCAATCCCGGACGGAAAGTTCAACGATCTGTTTCGCCGTTTGCGGTCCAACAGGGACCGGGCGTTGGTGGCGTTTTATGTCAGCAGCGGTGCACGGGCGAGCGAGCTGCTCGGGCTCACGGGTGACCGGGTCAACGTGGGTGACCAGCTGATCGGCGTTTACCGCAAAGGTGGCCAGCTGCAATGGTTGCCCGCGGCGCCTGATGCTTTCGTATGGCTTCGGCTCTATCAGCTCGAAGGAGGCGTTGCCGGCCCGGATGAACCGGTTTGGCTCACGCTGCGGGGCGAGCCCCGTCCTCTGACCTACGAAGCCATGCGCGCCGTACTGAGACGCTGCAACGACCTGCTCGGTTCGAACTGGACGCTGCACGATCTGCGGCACACGTTCGCGATCCGAGCGCTCGAGGGCGGGATGGGCCTTCACGAAGTCCAGGAGTTACTGGGTCACCAATCGCGGACTACGACCACGGTCTATGCGGTTCCGCATATGGAGGAAGTCATCGAGCACTACCGGACCCATCTGAGCAGCAGGACTTCCCCTGCCATTGACAGTTCACCGGCCGGCCAGCCCTATAACCCCGACGAGTTGCGCGTGCTTTGGGGGAACCAGTGACAACTCCACCCATCAATAAGATCCAGACCGCACGACGAAGCTGGAATGACCACACGCCGCCACCACAGGAACAACAACCGCCTGCACTGCCGCCCATCCCGCCTGGACCGCTGACCAGCGCCAGCATTGAGGACATCATCAACCGTCTTGAGGACTGCAGCCCGTACTGGCCACAGGTGCATGAGCACAGGGCGCGCATCCGGCGCTTCCTCGGTCATTTGAGGCAGTTGCCGGGTGAAACCTGGCAGGACCGCTGGGCGCTGTTCGAGGGCCATGTCGGGCATGACGCTCTGACGTGGAGGCTCAGAATAGCCGGCGGTTCAAGCAAGAACACGAAGAACCGCAACGAGGTCGAAGCGCTCAACGCGGCGATCGGACCGCTGCTGGCCCTCGACGTCATGCGCCCCTCCCACCGGTGGATCGCGGGTCAGCGCTTTGCCTTCTGGAAAGCACTCAGCCGGTTCCGGGACCCCGCCCACACAGCTGAACTCGAAAACGCCCTCCTCCATGCGAAGGCTTCACCGGCCCAAGCCACTAGCGGGATCCTCACCCTAGGTCGCATTCAGGCCCATACAGGCAAATCGATCCGCCAACTAACAGCCGCAGACATCCTCGACCTGACTACCCAGCTTCCCGGGAAGCTGATCGACGTCAGCCGCAGCGGGCTGACCGCCGTATGGCCCGTGCTCCACGGGCTGGGATGGATCAAACACGATTCCGGGACCATGCCCACACGGCTCCGCGTCGGACCGAAAACGGTGGATGAGATGGTCGACTACTACGACATCACCGGCCCCTGCCGGGAACCACTCATCCGCTATCTTCAGGTCCGGTCGGCTGGCCTCGACTACGCCTCGCTCTGTGCTTTGGGCAGGTATCTGGCCGGCCTCTTCTTCGCCGACATCCTCAAGCACTACCCTGACCAACGCAGCTTCGCACTGACCCCGAAGCAGGCGGCTGGCTGGAAAGCCAGGGTCAAAGTCAAAGCCGACGGCTCGCCGCGCCGGGAAGTTTACAGCGTCTTCTTCTCCATCCGGGCGTTCTATCTCGACATCAGCCAATGGGCACTCGAAGACGCCTTCTGGGCGCAATGGGCCGCCCCAAGCCCTATAACCTTCGCCGAAACCCGCGGTTACGTGAAGCACCGGCGCGCCACCATCGCAACGATGCAACAGCGCACCCGTGAACTGGCCCCCGTGTTGCCCCGTCTGGTGGAGGCCGCAGAACAGGCCCTCCGCGCAGCAGAAGCAACCCTGGCGGATGCCACCACGGCCGGCGCCGGCCAAACCATCGACATGGACGGCGAGGCTTGGAAAGTCTTCCAGAGCAGTGAACATGCGCATGTCCGGATTCGGCGCAATGGAAAGGACCGGGACCTGTCCTTCGAAGAGGACAACGCCTTCTGGACTTGGGCGCTTGTTGAGACACTTCGACACACCGGTGCAAGGATCGAAGAAGTCCTCGAGCTGGTGCACATGAGCATCCAGCCCTACAAGGTTCCAACGACCGGGGAGACCATACCGCTGCTGCACTTCGCTCCGAGCAAGACCGACACAGAGCGTCTAATGGTGGCAGGCCCCGAGCTCGTGCACGTGCTCTACCGAGTGCTTTCTCGTATCACCAAGGACACTGGTGGTGCACCTCTGACACAGCGATGGGACTCAGCCGAGAAAGTGCTGAGCTCACCCCTTCCGCACCTGTTCGCCCGCCGCCGTGGCGCCGGACCGCCGAACGTGATGACGACGGCCACCGTCTCCACGCTGCTCAATGACTTGGCAGGACGCGCACATATCAAGGTCAGCGGTGCCGAGGTCAGGTTCACCCCGCACGATTTCCGTCGCATCTTCGCGACCGAGGCACTTGCCAGCGGCCTGCCTCCACACATCGTGCAGGTGCTGATGGGGCACGCCAGCCTGGCGACGACTCAGGGATACGCAGCGATTTATCCCAGGGACGTCATCCGGCACCACCGCACCTTCATCGAAAAGCGACGGGTCATTCGGCCAACCGAAGAATACCGCGAACCAACCGCCGCCGAATGGGACGAATTCGAAGCCCATTTCGTGCAACGCAAACTCAGCCTGGGCAGCTGCGGACGCGCCTACGGCACAGGCTGCCAACACGAACACGCCTGCCTCCGCTGCGCCCTTCTCCGTCCGGATCCCAGCCAGATCAACCGGCTCCAGGACATCATCGACAACCTCGAAGAACGCATCACCGAAGCCGAACAACACGGCTGGCTCGGCGATGCCGAAGGACTGCGGGTCACGCTCAACAGCGCCGAAATGAAACTGGCCCAAATGTTCAAACTACAGAGCCAACGAAACAGCAAAATCGTCGACCTCGGAACTCCACAAATGCGGAACTCCACGGGTGCCGGTTATCACCCTCACCCGCCACAACAGTGACGGAGTGGGCCTGTTGCTAACCTGTGCACTCTCTCAAAGCCCTGCTGTAATCGTCCGGTTGGTTCCTGGTCTCCGCAGACGGGACTGTGGAAATAACGGTGTATCCGGCTCGACACGCCGGGCGGTAAGCCTGGCGGGAAGGAGCCCGATATGGCCGCAACACTTGAGGCTGTGCCGAGTACGAAAACTGCTGACAAGAAGACAGAAATATCCGAGGCCGACGCTGCCCGCGAGCTGGTCAGGATGGCGAAGGAGCAGGGCCTGTCCCTGACCGGTCCCGACGGGCTGCTCAAGCAGCTTACGAAGACCGTGATCGAGACCGCGCTCGACGAGGAAATGACCGAGCATCTCGGATATGAAAAGCACGATTCGGCCGGCAAACAGACTGCCAACTCCCGCAACGGGGTTCGCCCGAAAACGGTGCTCACGGAGACGACCGGCCCGGTGGAGGTGGACGTGCCGCGGGACCGGGCCGGCACGTTCGAGCCGGTCATCGTCAAGAAGCGCCAGCGCCGCCTGACCGGGGTCGATGAGATGGTCCTCTCGCTCTACGCGAAGGGCCTGACCACGGGAGAAATCAGTGCGCACTTCGCTGAGATCTACGGCGCGTCCGTGTCGAAGGAGACCGTCTCCCGGATCACCGACCGGGTGTTGGAGGAGATGGCCGCGTGGCAGAACCGGCCGCTGGACGAGGTCTACGCGGCGATCTTCATCGACGCAATCGTCGTCAAGGTCCGCGACGGGCAAGTCGCCAACCGGCCCATCTACGCTGCGATCGGCGTGACTCTGGAGGGCGAGAAGGACATCCTCGGCCTGTGGGCCGGGACCGGCGGAGAGGGCGCGAAGTTCTGGATGAGCGTGCTCACTGACATCAAGAACCGCGGCGTGAAAGACACCTTCTTCCTAGTCTGCGACGGGCTCAAAGGCCTGCCCGAAGTCGTCACCAACGTTTGGCCGCTGGCGACCGTGCAGACCTGCATCATCCACCTGATCCGGAACACCTTCCGGTTGGCCTCGAGACAGGACTGGGACGCCCTCAAACGCGACGTGAAGCCCATCTACACGGCGCCGAATGCTGAGGCGGCCCGGACGGCGTTGGAGGAACTCGCGGAGCGCTGGGGCAGGAAATACGGGGCGATCGTGCGGCTCTGGGAGAACGCGTGGGAAGAGCTCATCCCGTTCCTGGACTACGACGTGGAAATCCGGCGCGTGATCTGCTCGACCAACGCCATCGAATCGCTCAACGCCAGATACCGGCGCGCCGTCAAGGCCCGGGGTCATCTCCCCACCGAGCAGGCTGCGCTAAAGTGCCTCTATCTGGTCACCCGATCCCTCGATCCGACCGGTGCCGGCAAGACCCGATGGGCCGTGCGTTGGAAGCCCGCTTTGAACGCCTTCGCCATCACTTTCAGCGACCGATTCCCGGCAGCTGAAAGCTACTAAATGAAAACGCCGGATACACCGTTAATGAGATAGTCCCCGGCAATCATGCCGGGGCCGGCAGGCCAGCACACCCACATCCTGCAACAGGAACGGGCTACGAAAAAGGTAACGGGGCATCAGGCGAGCGGTGCGCGGTCGTGGTGCCGGTACGTGGTCGTTATAGAGTGTTGCTGGAAAACGGCGGGTAGCTGGAGATTATGTAGTCGGCGGCGGCGGGACCTGCGATTCTTCGTCGATTCTTGCCTGGTTCTACTCCGTGGTGTTGGAGCGCGTCGCGGAAGTGGCGGGCCTCGAGGGGGCTGATGCGATGCAGAATGCACCAGCTGGTGTAGAGCCCGTAGAGGCAGTCGGACCCGAGGGGTTCCTGCGTCTGGTCCGGAATTGTTGCTTCCAGGAGAAATTGCGTGATGTGTGAGGTGGGCATATCGCCTCATTCTGCGCGTGTGCGTTCTTTCCACCGGACTGCTTCAGTGGCTTCCACCGCACCCTGCACCTGGGGGCGGGGATCCGGCCCCGAGGGCATATCGGATACACGCGAATCTACGTGGTGTACTTTGGCACCGTCCACTTTCCAGTGGACGGTGACTACGGCATTTTTGTGGCTGCCCGGAGGCCGGTGGCTGTGCTTCGCATTCGGAGCAGAAATTGTGCCCACTTATCGTTCGTGCGGCAAAGGCCAGCGGCTCCTGCACTCCACTCTGAGTCAGCCTCCAGACTGTACCGGCGCGTCTCCCCTGCAGGGCCACGGATTGGAGCTCGATTTCCTGGCGCGAGGTGCCCTGGCGGCCATGTGGTCGAGGCGGGTGTCTTTTCCACCCTACGATTGCCGGCGGGCCGCCGCCGGCGATTTTGTTCGCAGGGCCAGTGACGGGTATGGAATGCCGCCCTCTTGCGGCCCTTAGTGGGTTCCCGTTACCCATGTTGGGTTTCCGTCGGGCCGGTAGATGACTGCGTTTCCGTCGTCCTGGATGACGAGCCGGCTTCCGGGGTTGTTATCGGTTTCGGTGTCCCACACGTATTCGTCGTGGGGGCCGTAGAGGACTAGGTTCCCGTCGGGCTGCATGATGCATGCCCCGGCGCCGCGGCCGTTGGTCCCGGAGTCCCACAGGGGTCCGTCGGGGCCGTAAAAGACGAGGTTCCCGTCAGTTTGGTATAGAAGTCCGTAGAGCCCGTTGGCGGATCTGATTCCGTGGGTGGGGGTGAGTGTTGATCCTGACTGCAGGACGTGGGAGTCGGCGCTGCCTGGCGGCTGGCATGTTTCTGTAGCCCACAGCGGGGAACCGTCGGGCCGGTAGATGACTGCGTTTCCGTCGTCCTGGATGACGAGCCGGCTTCCGGGGTTGTTATCGGTTTCGGTGTCCCACACGTATTCGTCATTGGGGCCGTAGAGGACTAGGTTCCCGTCGGCCTGCATGATGCATGCCCCGGCACCGTGGCCGTTGGTCCCGGAGTCCCACAGGGGTCCGTCGGGGCCGTAAAGGACGAGGTTCCCGTCCGTTTGATAGAGCAGCCGGTAGCGGCTGTTCGGAGAGGTTGCTGCGGCGCCGGGGCGGAGTGCTGTTTCCGGGTGCAATGTCATGGCCGTTCCCGGTCGGTTGTGGTGATGAATCGTGGACGCATCTCCGGGCGTTGGTTTACGGCGGCCCGGTCCGGAGGCGGAGACAGCGGTGCGCGGGTTTGGATCAGGTGGTGTCTGAGTACGGTGATGTGGTCGCCGGGGTGGACAGCGAGCAGACTGCGCAGCCGGTGCCTGGCGGGTGCGGCTGTTGGGTCCGTTCCTGACAGGACGGTCCGGATAATGTCCTCCGCCTGTGAGTCCAGTGTCATGGAGGTGTCGTCATCACGTTCTGCGTGGCTGGCATTTGCCTCAGTCAGTGCAGTCGGGGGTTGCTGAGAACTCATGGGGTTATCCTTCTTCTTCGATGTGGACGCTTCGGGGAATCGGTTTTGATCTTTTGTCCGCGCGTGGACGGGCGGGGAGGTGCGTCCGGCCGGGTGCCTGTCCCTGCCGGCGTTTGGGTGGTCAGTTGCGGCGGCCGTCTGTACGCGTCATCGATGATGATCCCTGAATTTTGCAGGTTTTGACGGGTGCCGGCCTCCAGCCCGTGGCGGGAGTTTAGGTGTTCCCGCCGTGGCGGGCGATACGTGGCGGCCGGAGGTGTTGCTTTGGGCCGCCCGGAGGTTCGGTTTTGATCCTTTTTCGAACGTACCACGCGGCCGCGGCGGCGGTGAGGGCGGCCAGCAGGGCGATGGTTGCTGTGGGGCCGAAAGTTTTGGCTGCCGTGAGGTAGGCGCTTCCGGCGAAGTAGCCGGCGAGGACCACGGCGGCACCCCAGGTAGCGCCGCCGGCGATGTTGAAGGCCAGGAACCGGCGGTAGGGCATGTGGGAGAGCCCGGCAAGGGCGGGCATGACAGCGCGGAAGAACGCGGTGAACCGGCCAAGGAACACGGCGGATCCTCCCTTGCGGGCAAGCAGGTCCCGGGCGCGGTCCAGCCCGGCACGGCGTTTTTGGAGTAAGGAGATTTCCAGGATTCGGGATCCGAAACGGCGTCCGATCTGGTATCCGACGGTGTCCCCGCCGATAGCGGCTGCGATGACGAGGACCAGGACCAGCCAGAGCTGCAGGTGGTGCTGGCTGGCCAGGACCCCGCCGAGGACGGCTGCGGTTTCCCCGGGCAGGATGAAACCGATGAAGAAGGCGTCTTCGGCGAAGACCAGCACACTGATAATCAGGTAGGCGGGCAGGGGCCCGGCGTTACGGACGGCGTCGATGATCCAGGTCATGAGCTGGCCCTCTGCTGTCGGTCCGCCGGGCGCGGAGGTCCGGGGCAGGCAGCCGGGTTCGGGCTAGTAGGGATCTGCATGATGGTGCCTCCTGCGGTTTCGTTCCGGTACTACCAGCATGGCTGGCGGTTCCTGAGGGCGTCCTGAGTCTTATTCCTGCACCAGTGCTTGACCGGTAGGGGGTTAGTCGATTTTTTCTCCGGTGCCTTTGGCTTTCGTGGCGGTGGCGGTGACCGGGGCGAGTCCGGGGGCGGCGGCTTCGACGTTGATTTTTACTTCGTTCGTGGAGGTGCGGTAGAGGCTGTATTTGTTCTCCGGGTAGTGCCCGGTGCCGGTGGCGTTGTCGAAATACACTGTCGCTGACGTATCAGGTGCCAGGGTCAGCCCGTCGAGTTTCTGGTAGTAGGACTCTGTCTGTCCGGTGGCGGTGTCTTTCATGGTGTAGTACACCTCCAGGCCGGTAAGCGGCGCGGGGGTGGAGTTGCTCAGGGTGAACTGAAGGCGGTCCGGGACTGCGGCGTTGGTTTGCGGGTCGGTGTTGTCTTCGGCCTTGGCCTTGCTGATGGTCAGTCCGGGGGCGGTCCCGGTGGCGGTGATGGGGTTTTTTGTCACGGGAAGTACGGTCGCTGCGGGGCCGGCCGCGGCGGTGCCGGTGGTGCCGGCCGTGGGGCTGCCGGGGCCGGAGGCCCCTTGCCAGATCAGGATGGCGGACAGGATGGCGATGGCGATGAGGGCCAGAGGGAGGATTTTTTTAAGGGCGGGCGTTTTCATTGTTCTTAGGCCTTTCGGAGGAGTTTGTGCCGGGTGGCGGCCAGGACCGCGGAGCCCGCTGCTGCGGTGAAGCCGGCGAGGAGCCAGAGGGTGTGGTTGAAGGTCTGAGCCCATACATAGGCGGGGCTCTGTTGGTTGTATTGGTTTTTGATACCGAGCCAGGCGAAGAGGGGGCGTTCGTATTGTTTGGTGAGGGAGGTTTGTTCGATGAGGTCGCGGGCTGTTTCGTAGCCGGTGAAGTTGGCCATAACGGCGTGTTCGTGTGCTTTGTCGATTTGGAGGCTTGCGAACAGCCCTCCGGGGATCTGGTTGTCCGGATCCATGGTGTCGCCGATCTGGGGGATCACCAGAACGACGATGAGCCAGAGGACCAGGGCCAGTACCAGGCCGGTGGCCGGGGTCCGGGTGAGGGCGGCCAGGGCCAGCGCGGCGAGCGACCACATGGTCAGGTAGATGGTGGTGTGGGCTGCGGCGAGTACTAGTCGGGTGAGGTCTGTGCCGGTCAGGGGGGCGTTGCCGGCGATGAGCAGGGCCCCGGTGATGACGGAGAACAGGGCTGCGGTGACGGCGGCCCAGATGGTGAAGGCGGCCAGGATTTTGCCGGCGGCGAAGCTGTGGCGTCCCAGGGGACGGGTGAAGATCAGTTGCAGGGTGCCGTTGTTTTTTTCCTTGGCGATCAGTCCGTAGCCGAGGATCACGGCGAAGAGTGCCCCGACGATTTCCAGGTACTCCATCGCTGCCCGCAGCATCTGCAGCGGGAAGAGGTCCGGGGGCGGTGCGGTGACGGTGCCGCCGCTGGCTTTGAGGGCGGCCAGGTAGCTGGTGTAGTCAGCGGTTTTGGCACGGAAGTCTGCGGCCGCTACGAGGACGGAGAGCACGACGATGAGGGCCAGGAAGGTGATCAGCAGCCGCATGGAACGGTTTCGGGACAAGTCCCGGATTTCCTTCCCGCAGAGCGTGAGGAGGCTAGTCATGGAGTTCCTTTCGCATGCTCGCGCGGCCGGTCAGGACGATCAGGGTGACCCCGACGGCGAGGAAGGCCAGGATGACCATGATCCCGCCGGTCATCGTGCCGCTGGCCTGGGGGTCCTGCAGCAGGATCGAAGCGACGTGTTTGAACTGCTCCCCGAGGGACAGGGGGCCGGTGAGGGAGCCGGTGACGGCGAAGATCCCGGTCTGCGGGGCCGCGGGAGGTGTCACCGGGTTCAACAGCGAGACCGGGTGAACGGCGGTGCCGAGCAGGGGCAGGACGAAAATAATGACGCTCCAGACCACGATGGGAACCAGGAGCGCGGCGGTGTAGCTGGATGCGTGGAGCCCGGCCAGCATGCCCAGGGCCACGAAGAAGAGCAGGAAGATCCATGCCAGGGCAAAGAGGGCGGTGAGCCGGAGCAGCTGGCCGGGTGCCGGGATGCTGCCGGTGACCGCGCTGATGGAGGCCATGCTTATCAGCGCCGAGGCCGCCAGCACGCCCAGGAGTCCCAGGCTGATGCCGGTAAATTTCGCGGCCAGGTACCCGGCCGGGGACAGGCGCCGGGTCAGGACCAGGTCGATCGTCCGGGCACGCCGGTCCCGCATCCCGGACTGCACACCGGTCACAACAGCCAGGAGAGCCCCGATCAGGAGGATGTAAATGACGGTATTGCGGGCGTAGTAGAGGGCCGGGACGTTGCCGAAGGGGTTAGGGGCACTTGTCAGTCCCTGGCCGGCGGCTGAGTTGTACACGTTCGTGACGGTTGCCTTCGCGGCCGAGCCGATGAACGCCGAGACTGCGGTCATGCCGATAAACACGGCCAGGAGCAACTGGGGCAGACGTTCACGTCCGGCGCTGCGCAGTTCATGACTGACGGTGGCGGCCCAGGGATTCATGACGGGGTGCCGGCTTCGATGTGGAGGTAGATGTCTTCCAGGGATGCCTGGTCGGGGAAGGCCCCGAGGGTGGCCGCGACGGAGTTCTGGTAGATCAGCCGCCCTGAGCTGAGGATTCCGATGCTGGTGCACGTTTTGGTCACTTCGGCCAGGAGGTGGGTGTTCATGAACACCGTCATTCCCAGTGACCGGTTGAGGCCGATGATGATTTCCCGCAGGTTGGCCACCCCTTGCGGGTCCAGCCCGGAGGTCGGTTCGTCCAGGAACAGCACCGCCGGTTCGTGCAGGATGGCCTGGGCGATGCCGGCGCGTTGACGCATCCCTTTGCTGAACGTGGACATTTTCTCGTGGCCGTGGCCGGTGAAGTCCACGGCCCCAAGGGCCGCTTCGATCCGGGCTGCGGGGGCCGCTATCCCGGAGAGCCTGGCGAAGAACGTCAGGTTCTCGGTGAGGGTGAGGTTGTCGTAGAACTGGACATTCTCCGGCAGGTAACCGATCGAGCGGCGCACCAGGTCAGCGCCGGTGGCCACGTCATGGCCGGCGATGCGGGCTGTGCCGGACGTAGCCGGCAGCAGGGTGGTCAGGATGTTCACGGTGGTGGTTTTACCCGCCCCGTTGTGTCCGAGTAGCCCGAAGATTTCCCCTCGAGGGACCTCGAGGCTCAGGGCCTGGAGGGCCTGCTTGGATCCGTAAGCCTTAGCCAGTGAGCTGGTTTCGATTGCCATGTCCGTCATACACCGCAACTTATGACGACGCCGGTAAGAGAAACCTGAGGACGGGCCTGAACCCCTGAACCCCGGACGCTCGCTCTTGAGCCCCCGGGCGTCAGCGGCTCAGGCCGAGGGCCGGAGCCAGCCAGTCCAGGGCCGGTCCCATCGTTTGTCGGGGGATCTCCCAGGAGTGCCCCTGGCCCGGGACCAGGACGGTCCTGACGCTCATGCCGGCTTTGGCGGCCGCGTCAGCGGTCCGGGCCTGGTATCCGGAGAACGTTCCATCCTGCGCCCCGGCGGCAAGGTAGATCCTGCTGTGGCTGTAGTGCCCGGCGGCCAGGACCTTCAGGGGCGAGACCGCATCAAAGGCTGCCGTGTTGCCGCCGAACGCCTGGGCGATAGTTGCGGACCGGTCCGGGCCCAGCGCGGGTTCGGCTTCGCCGCTGAGGTCGATCGCGGAAGGGTAGATGTCCGGGTGCAGTGCCGCCATCTGCAGGGCGCAGGTCCCGCCGAAGGAGAACCCGCCGACCGCCCAGCGGGCCGGGACCGGATCCACTCTCAGGGTGGTCTTGATCCACGCCGGAACATCGGTGGCGAGATAGGTGCCGGCGTTGGCGATCTTCGAATCCATGCACATGGTGTTCCCCGGCGCCGAGCCGTTGACATCCGGGATAACGACAACCGGGGCGAGCCCTTCGTGCGCTGCTGCGAAGGCATTCATGGTTGTTGCTACTCCTCCGGCGGTGATCCAGTCCGCCGGTGAGCCGGGCTGGCCCGCCACCAAGACCAGGACAGGCATCGCCGGCCGGGACGGGGCCTGGTAGGCCGGGGGGAGGTAGACGTACGCGGGGCGTGCAGCGAAACCTGAAACGATACCCGGAATCTGCACCGAGCTTATCGTCCCGGTCGCGGGGAGCCCCGGCGGTTTCACCCAGGTCGAGGCCACCGGGCCAGTCTTCGGGCCGGAAGCCGGCCCGGGCATGGTGCGGGGTACCGCGCGCGCGGCCTGCGGCAGCGCCCCGATGGCGGCGGTACTGGCCCCGGTCATGTCACCCAGGGTCCGGTACGCGGCGAAGTAGATGTTCACTTGTAACGCCGCCACCAGAATCAGCGCCGTCATGGCCACCGGTGCCAGGATTCTGCGGCGCCGGGAGCTTCCGGCCAGGTTCAGCCCGGCCAGCAGCACAGCCCAGTACGCGAGCCCCATCCACACGGTCACGGGCAGCGGCAGCTCCTGGGCCGAAACCCCCGCGGCGTGGACCAGAACCCAGCCCGTCCCCGCAGCCAGCAGTGCCGCGGCCAGAAAGGCCCCGCCCGTGGCCATCCACCAGCGCCGCCGGCGGCGGATCAGCAGGAAGAGCGCGGCCGCCGCGGCAGCAACAGCGGTGCAGGCCGGGACTGCCCCGCTCAACAGCTCCACTCCGGTCAGGGTGATCATGCGGTCCTCTAACAGGTCAGGACATTGTGGACGCCGGGGGATTGTTACCGGGGACAGGAGGACCCGCGAAGCCGGGGTGCTTCGCGGGTCCTGGTATGCCGGCGGTGAGGGCTGGGGGGTCCGTGGCGCCGGCTGGTTTCTTCCCTGGGTGCCCGGTGTTACGGAGTTCCGGGGGCGTCGCCCGGATCGGTGTGCTCACCGGTCTGTTCGACGTTCGGTCCGGTATCACCGGGGGCTTCAGGGGCGTCTGCCTTTTCGGTTCCCTCGGCCGCGCCCGGGGCGTCGGCGGCGTCGCCGGGCGTGGCCTTCTCCACCGTGCCCGGCGCGTCGGCCGTGTCACCCGGGGTGGGGGTATCCGCGGTGACGGACTGGGTGGTGGTCGGTGACGGGGAGGGGGTGGCAGCGTTTGCTGCCCCGATGCCGAGTCCGGCCAGGCCGAGGACTCCTGCGCTGACGATGACGATTTTTGTCCTGGCTTTCAGGTCTTTGACGTTCATGTCCGGCTCCTTTCGTGGCGGGTTGCGGGTCCGCCGGCGCCTCCCGGTGCGGGGGGCTATGGATCCAGTGTGTCCCGCGGGACCTGAGAGGACCCTTAACCCGGTTGAGATCCCGCTGAACCGGATCCGGTACCCTGCCACGGGAGGGGTTTGGTATCTGCACCGTGCCGGGCCCATCCTTGGATTATGGATACTGACCGGGTTCTGCCCTCTGCCGGCGGCGCGCGGTGGGGTGTGCGCAAGCGCGCCACGGCAACTGCGGTTCTGGTGGTCGCGGCGGCTCTGGCCGTGGGCGGGCTGGTCCTGCTCGTGTTGCTGCAGACCTCTCTGGTCGCTTCAACGGAAACGGCCGCCCGGCGGCAGGCGGCGGATGTGATCGCGCAGATCTCCGGGCAGGATGTCGCCGAAGCGGGCCAATACATTGTCTCGACCGCCCACACCGGCCAGTATGTGCAGATCCTTACTCCCGGCGGGGCGGTTTTTGCCGCCTCGGTGCCGGCGGCGAAGACGGTTGCCCTCACTTCCCTGCGGCCCGGTCACGGGCAGACTCTCACGCAGGATGTGTCCGGGCTGCCCAGTCTGCGCGATGATGATGATTTCCTGATCATCGCGACCGGCGCCGACGTCGGCGGTCGCCTTTACACCGTCGTCGTGGCCGCGACGGTGCAGGTCCAGGCGGATACGGTGTCCACCGTGGCCTGGTTCATCCTCGGAGCCACCCCGCTGTTACTGGTAGTTGTGGGCGTGTCGGTCTGGGTGCTGGTGGGCCGGTCCCTGCGGCAGGTTGAACGGATCCGCGGCCAGGTCGCAGGGATCAGCGCCCGGAACCTGGACGGCCGCGTTGACGTCCCGCCGACCAGTGATGAGATCCAGGCGCTGGCGGAGACGATGAACATGATGCTGGGCAGGCTGCAGGCCTCGGACCAGGAACAGCGCCGCTTCGTCTCGGATGCCAGCCATGAACTCCGCAGCCCGCTCGCGACCCTCAGTGCCGGTGTGGAGATCGCCGCCGCCGACGCCTCGGGGGCGACGTGGGAACACATGAAAACCGTTCTCGCCGGCGAAACGGCCCGCATGCGGTATCTGGTCGAGGATCTGTTGACCCTGGCCAAAACGAACGACGGCGGCCTGCGCCTGGAAACTACAGATGTGGACCTCGACGATGTCCTGAACGAAGAAGTCCGCCGGTTGCGCTCCACCAGCACCCGCCGGATCGAAGCCAGCCTCGAACCCTCCCGGATCACCGGGGACCCGCGGCGCCTGGCCCAGGTCATACGCAACGTCCTGGACAACGCCGACCGGCACGCCGCGTCCCGGATCAGCATCACGTTGCGCAACACCGGCAGCGGGGCACAGATCACGATCGATAACGACGGCCCGCCGGTGCCGGCGGCCGACCGGGAACGGATCTTTGAACGGTTCGTCCGGCTGGATCAAAGCCGGTCCCGCGAAAGCGGCGGCAGCGGCCTTGGCCTGGCCATCGCCGCCGGCATCATGACAGCCCACCACGGCTGGATCCGCACCGGCGAAACCCTCGGCGGCGGATGCCGCTTCGAACTGGGCTTCGCCCCGGCACCGGAACCCCGCCAACCAAAGGACCCGGTCACGGCGGGAGACCCGCGGGCGCCGGATACCCCGTAAGAGTCCGGCCGGCTTCGCAGCCATCCGGGAGCCCCGGCCCGGCGCCGGCGGTATCCGGACCGCGGAAGCCGGGGTTGCGGGACGGATCGTCACAGCGGTTCCTCAGCAGCGGTGAGGAAGTGTGGTCCCCATGAACCTTCGCAGCATACCCGGCACCGCTTTGGCGGTCGTCGTCGCTCTGAGCCTCGGCATGGGCTCGGCGTCCGCGGCGGAGCACGGAAAAACCCCGCCGCCGGCGACACCCGCCCACACTGCCGCCCCGGCAGTACACAGCCCCGGCGGCTCTGACCTGGACGTCCTCACCGGCTACCCCAAGGAAGTCCACACCGATGAGCGGCTGATCGAGGAGGAACTCGAATTCGGCGAAGCCGCCCCGCACACACACCGGCGGTTCCACGCCGGCACCGCCTAAGCCAGCCCCGGCCCGACCGGCGCCGGAACCTCCGCAGGCGGCCTCAGGCACCGCGCCGGACCAGGACAATCAGGGCAAGGGCGGAGGTTTTTCACCCGGCCGGCCGGTCGGCGCCCAGCATGTACCCCATGCCCCGGACCGTGGCCAAGGTCTGCAGCCCGAACGGGACATCGATCTTGCGCCGCAGGTAGCCGATATAGACCTCCACCACGTTGTCGCCGCCTTCAAACGCCGGATCCCAGACGTTGTCGAGGATCTGGGCTTTGGACACGACCTGGCCATGGCTGCGCATCAGGTAATGCAGCAGACCGTACTCCCGGGCCGTCAGTTCGATGACGGTATCGCCCCGGCGCACGCTGCGGCTGCCCGGGTCCAACGTCAGCGAACCCACCGTGAGGGTGACAGGCCGCTCCGGCGCGCCCCGCCGGATCAGGGCACGGATCCGGGCAACGAGGACGATAAAGCTGAAAGGCTTGGTCAGGTAATCATCAGCTCCCAGATCGAAGGCGTCCGTCTGGTCGTATTCCCCGTCCTTGGCCGTCAGCATCAGCACCGGGGTCCAGACCAGCCGCTCCCGCAACTCCTTCAGAACGTCGTAACCGTTCTTGAGCGGAAGCATCAGATCCAACAAAATCACGTCGTACGGGTTCTCCGTCGCAGCCCACAAACCACTGACACCATCATGGGTGACATCCACCACGAACCCCTCGTTGACCAGCCCGCGCCGGACCGTCTCGGCCAGCATCTTTTCGTCCTCGACCAGCAGAACCCGCATGTCCGCACCCCTTTCCTTTGATAGCTGCAGTATCCCGGAGTCCTGTTGTGCGGAACCTGAGAAACGTCGAAGCCCCTCTCAGGTTCTTCTCAGAGCCGGTGCCGCAAGCTGGTGGCACGCCCCGCGCATCAGCACTCGAACTGTCAGGACTGCACCATGGATACCTCCCCGGCCCGCCGGAGCACAATATTTCCCGGACTTCAGTCCTGGTGGTGGGTCACCGTGGCTGCCTCCATCTTCGCCACCACCGCCGCGGCCGGAATGGTGGCGAAGTCTTTCGGGCCGGTGTCACCGGAACTGGGACTGGACATTGCCCTGAGCCACGGCCGAAACAGTGCCCTAACCGGGTTGAGCGAGGCCATCCACTACGGACTGGGACCGGTAGGAGCGGTGACGCTCGTCCTGGTCATCTGCCTGTATCTGCTCGGGGTCCGCCGCAACCCGGTGCAGGCGGTGGCGTTCGGGTCCGTCGTCGCCGCCGGCTGGCTGGCCTCATCTGCGGTCAAAGCACTGGTGGGCCGCTCCCGGCCGCCGGGGGACGTGACAGCGTCCCTGGTCGTTGAAACAGGCCACAACAGTTTCCCCTCCGGCCACACGGCCTTCGCCGTCTCCCTGGTCCTCGCCGCCGTGCTGGTCCTGGCCCGCAGCAAGGGTCAACGGCTGGCAGCGCTGGTCGCGGGTTCGCTTTTCGCGGCAGTCGTCGCGTTCTCCCGCCTTTACCTCGGGGTCCATTACCTCAGTGACGTGGTCGGTTCGGTGTTCATCAGCACCGCGGCGGTCCTGGCCTGGTTGCCGGTATGGAATACCCTCATTGCACCCCGGATCGGCCGGGTGCAGCTGATCCGGAAGTTCGACCGCACGGCCACGGACCGTACCCGGCGGTAACCCGTGCGGAAAGAGGCCC